>NZ_SMLA01000003.1:0-250218 GCF_004349225.1 Saccharopolyspora karakumensis | reverse complement strand
GCATCACTGGTCAGGGGCATAAAAGAACACTAACCAAAACAGTCCACTGTTGAGTTCTCAAAGAACACACCCACACCATCGCCACAACCCCATTCAGGGCCATGAACTCCGGGGAGTCATTTCCTCGTTCTTGTGTTGGTAACTCTAGCAGGCTCTCTTTTCGGCGTTTTCAGGGGGGTCCCCTTACTTTCTCGCCGGAAGCGCGAGCCCTATTCGAGTTATCAACTGCCGGTCGGATGCGGAACCGGAGCTCCGCCTCTACCCGGCGACCGCCTTACGTTACCCGGTGCGCTTCGCGGTGTCAAACCGCGCGCCCCGAACCGGTTTGCGCTGTCACGTGGGCCCGGACCGAGTCCGGAACCTCGTGGCGCTCCCGGTGCCGTTCGCCGCGAACACTCCGCGTCGTTCGGCTTTCCGTGCGACGAAGAGAAAGTTACGCACACTCTGCGTCAATGTCAAATCGCCTGCTCAGGCCTTGACGCCACCCGTTCGGCCCAGCGCGGGTCACTTCTGCTTCGGCCGCAGCCAGAGCTTCACGCTGCTCCCCCCGCCGGCCGCCTTCATCGCTTCCAGCAGGTCAGAGGCCTCGACCGGACGGTCGCGGCCGACCGGCACCAGCTCGTAACCCCACGTTCCGAACTCACGGAGCGCAGCTGCCGGATCATCGCCGAGGCCGCTGATCGCGTCCGGTGTGAACGAGCACACGATCGAGGGACGATCGCGGCGCAGCATCCGCACCAGGCCTCCCAGGACCCGGTGCACCCTGGCTCCGACGTCCACGTGCACCACGGAGAGCTTGAGCTTCTCCAGCGAGGCGTGGTTCTCCAGCTCCTTGTCCAGCCGGAACGCCGGCACCCGGTCGCCTTGTTCCCCGGCGTCCGGTGCGATCGGGCTGACCGACACGCCGCCGGCGAGTGCGGGTTCTTCCGCGAGCTCCCCCGGGCCGTCCCAAGCCGCGCCCTCGATGAGCAGCAGCCTGTTGGCCCACGCCGAGGGCACGTTCATCTCGACGTTGTGCTTGAGCAGGGCGCGGGCCTGCCGGCTGGGCTCGACCGCGACGACCGCACCGCTGTTCCCGAGCCTGCTCAGCACCCGCACGGTCTGGTAACCGACGTAGGCGCCGACGTCGAGGAACACCCCGTCCGGTTCGAGCAGCGAATCGATGAGCGCGGAGACGTCGGCGTCCCAGGAGGGGTTCGACGACAACCACGGCAGCATCAGCGCGTCGTCGGCGGGCAGGCGCATCAGCCCGGCGTCGCAGAGAACCGGCGTCGTGGTGCCGTCGGCTCCCCCGGTGGCGCGCTCGTGCTCGCGCAGCAGGATCCGTTGCAGCACGTCGGTGCGCTGAAGCGCGTTCGCCGCGTCGCCCGCCGCGCTGCGGACACCGGATTCGAGGTCGTGCCGGGGCTGCCGGGCCTCCATCGCGTCCATGCGGTCGAGGACCTTCTCCAGCGCTCCGGTGAGGCCGTCGATCCGCTCGGCGAGCGCGTCGACCCGCTCGTCCGAACCGCCGGTGCTCGCCGGGACCCCGGACTCCTCCAAGCGCCGGAGCCTGCGGTGCTGATCGGCGAGGTCAGCGCGGGCGCGGACCAGGCCATCGTCGGTGCCGACCAGTTGCGCGCCGAACTGGTCCTGCCTGCGCAGCAGCTGCGCGAGCTCGGCGCGCATGCCTTCGACGTCGCCGTCGCCGTCCGACTCGTACTGTCGGCGCAGCAGCTCGCCCGCGGTCTGCTCGACCCCGTCGACCAGCGAGCGGAGGACATCGCGGATGTGGTCGTCGTAGTGGCTCAGCGCGCGCAGCACCGCCTTGCGCAGGGTCGGTGCGATCGCGTTGCTGCTCTGCCCCACGTCCGGCGCCCGGTGCAGCGCGTGCCGCGCCACCAGCAGCGGGCGCAGCGGGTCGTCGAACTGGCCGTGCTTGTCACCGGACCACTTGGTGCGCCAGTTGCGGTAGGCGTGCTCGACGCGCTCCCGCAGGCGGGCGCCCGCGCGGGCCACGGTGTGCGTGCCCAGCAACGTCTCCCTGGCCGCGATGCCGAAGGCCGCGGTGCCCTCCGGATCGTCGGCTGCCTCGCGCATGATCTCGGCGGCGGCCTCGAGGTCCGGTTCGCTGACGCCTTGGCAGGGCACGAGGCGCGCGCACTCGGCGCCGAGGAGTTCGGCGACCGCGCCGTGCTCACCGGCGATCACCGGTACGCCGTGCGCGGCGACCTCCAGCAGCCGCAGGGCGTGGTCGTCGCCCGCGTCGCCCCGGTGCAAGGAGACGAAGCAGTCCGCTACCGCGAGCAGCGCGTGCAGGTCGACGTCCGTTTCGACGAGCCTGACGCGAGGGTCGGCCGCGGTGGCCAGGCGGAGCCGCTCAGCGGCCTCCGGGTGGCGGGCGGCGCTGTTCACCGCCATCAGCAGGCGCACGTCGTCGCGCTCGGCGAACGCGGTGAGAAACGCCGAGACGAGGCCGAGCGCGTTGTCCGCGCGCTCGGCGGCGTGGTCGACGTGAGCGGCGATGACGAACTCCTCGGAGAGCTCGAACCGCGCGCGGGCTCCCTTGCGGGTCGGCAGGTCGATGCGCTCGCGCTCCGGCGCGGGCAGCGTGACCACGCGCGTCTTGAGCCCGTTCCGGCGGACCGCGGCGCGGCTGCTCTCCGACAGGACCCAGGTCTCGGCCGCGTCCGAGTCGAGGCCATCGCTGCCGGTGTGCACGTCGATGACGTAGCGGCCTGCCGGCACGGACAGCCCGGGGGCGCAGCGCAGCACCACCGGGTAGTACGCGGTGTCGGCGGAGGGCAGTCCGGAGGCGCCGACCGCGGTGCGCATCAGGTCGGCGAGCGGCCCGCTGCCCAGGACGGCGACCCCGAGCTGGTCCACGAGCGCCAGGTCACCGCCGGTGCGGCGGTGCACGGCCTCGGCGGGCACCCGGCCGCTGGCCACGCCGACGCCCGCGCACCACTCGTGGAACGCCTCGGCGTCGGCGCCGAACGGATCGGGGTAGTCGCGGCGGAGGAGGTCGTCGTCGGCCCAGACCGCCGCCGTCCAGCGGGATCCGCCCGAAGTGCGCTGGCGGTCGTCGGCCGGGGCGCACGCCCACTCCTCGAACGCCGGGGCTCCGTCGGGTTCGAACGGGCTCGGCGGTGCGTCACCGTCGCCGAGCCAGACGTCGAGGTACTGGCTGCGGAGGCTGTCGGGCAGCTGGACGCCGTCCGCCAGGGCGTCGAAGGGGTGCGGTTGTTCGCGGCTGTAGCCGGCGTCGACCAGTGCGTTGCGGTAGCTCGCGCACAGCCCGGCCAGCACCGGGTTCTCCGACAGCAGCAGTCGCGGGTTGTCGGCGTAGTCGGCCGACAGCAGCCACGGGCGCTGCGGCTGGAAACCGTCGAAGTGCACGCTGCGGAGCACCGATCCGTCCACGACGTGCTCGCCGTCGGCGACGTCCAGGTCCCGCTGCGCGGCGTTGAACACCGACAGGCCGACGCCCGGATCGCGGATCACCTTGTGGTCGACGAGCGCGGGAGCTCCGTCGAGGACGGGCGCGGTCATCGTCGGGTCGTGGCGCAGCTGCTCGATCCAGGTGGTCAGCAGGTCCTCGGCACCGGGGCGGACCGCGAAAGCGCTGGAGTCGAAGGTGCCGGATTCGGCGAGGTCGGCCGGGCTGGGGCGCAGCCCGTCGGCGGCCAGCGGGTGCAGCACGCGGGGAACGAGGGCGACCGGGCGCTCGGCGGTCAACCCGGTGAGGAGCTCGGTGAACGGGCCGAAGACCTGCACCCAGGGTTCGAAGTGCAGCACCGTCGATCCCGACCGGAGCAGGTGCTTGAGCAGTCGCGGACGCAGCACACCGCGGAGCTGCTCGGCGGTGCAGCCGATGGCCAGCCTGGCGAATTCCTGCGGGTCGACGCCGATGTCGGTGATCGACAACGCGTCGGGCTCCTCGCGGACGGCGCCGGGCTCGTCGACGATGAGCAGCACGAACCCGGATCCGGGGTGGTGCTCGCGGAAGCTCTTGCGCAGCACGCGCGCGGCGGGCAGCTGGTCGCGGCAGGCCAGGGTGCAGCCGAGCAAGGTGATCGCGGAGGACCGGCTCGCTGCCGGCTGCTCAGCGGGCCACTCCGGTTCGACGGACTCCGACGCCTGCTCCAGAACGCCCGACTGGAGCTCGACGGCGGACTCGCCGGAGCGCGTTTCGTCGTGCTCGGGGTGCGGCTGCGAATCAGTCACGCCCGCAACCTATCGCCCCATCGATCCCAGAAGAACTCTGTGGTCCCGTCAAGCAAGCGGCGAAGCCGGTTTCTCCTTGCCCCACCAGAACCCCCGGCACCGCCGGGGGTTCTGAGCAGTGCTGTGGCGAGCACGCCGCGACGCCGTGTATTGGACATACATCAGGAGTGGCGCGCGGAGTCCACAGCGCCGCTCAGGTTCCCCCACCCGCACCGCCGAGCAAGAAGAGCACAAGTTCAGTCACAGGACCGGGAGCATCGAGGAGAGTTCGTACGGGGTGACTCGGCTTCGGTAGTTATTCCACTCCTCCCGCTTGTTGCGGAGGAAGAAGTTGAACACCTCTTCGCCGAGGGTTTCGGCGACGAGTTCGGAGTTCTCCATCTCGCCGAGCGCTTCGGTGAGGTTCTGCGGCAGGTTGGCGTAGCCGGCGGCCTTGCGCTCGTACTCGGTGAGGCTCCAGACGTCGTCCTCGGTGGCCGGCGGCAGCTCGTAGCCCTTCTCGACCCCGCGCAGGCCGGCGGCGAGGATCACCGCGTAGGCCAGGTACGGGTTGCAGGCCGAGTCGGGGTTGCGGACCTCGACGCGACGGGACGAGGACTTGCCCGGCGAGTACATCGGCACTCTGACGAGCGCGGACCGGTTCGCGTGGCCCCAGCAGACCGCGGTCGGGGCTTCGCCGCCGACGACGAGTCGCTTGTAGGAGTTCACCCATTGGTTGGTCACGGCGCTGATCTCACGCGCGTGGTGCAGGATGCCCGCGAGGAACGCCCGGCCGGTCTCGGACAGCTCGTACGGGTCTTCGGGGTGGTAGAAGGCGTTCTGGTCGCCTTCGAAGAGGCTGAAGTGGGTGTGCATGCCCGAGCCAGGCTGGTTGCTGAAGGGCTTGGGCATGAACGAGGCGCGCACGCCCTGGGTGATCGCGACTTCCTTGACCACGTAGCGGAAGGTCATCACGTTGTCGGCCATCGTGAGCGCGTCGGCGTAGCGCAGGTCGATCTCCTGCTGGCCGGGCGCGCCCTCGTGGTGGCTGAACTCCACGGAGATGCCCATCGCTTCGAGGGTTTCGATGGCGTTGCGGCGGAAGTGCGGGGCGGCGTCGTGGCTGGACTGGTCGAAGTAGCCGCCCGAGTCGGCGGGCTCGGGTTCGCTGCCGTCACCGGGAAGCCCCTTGAGCAGGAAGAACTCGATCTCGGGGTGCACGTAGCAGGTGAAACCGGATTCGGTGGCGCGCGACAGGGTCCGGCGCAGGACGTGGCGCGGATCCGACCAGCAGGGCGACCCGTCGGGCATCTGGATGTCGCAGAACATCCGGGCCGAGTAGTGCTCGCCGTCGGCGGTTTCCCAGGGCAGCACTTGGAACGTGCTCGGATCGGGCTTGGCGACCATGTCCGACTCGTAGACGCGGGCGAAGCCCTCGATCGCCGAGCCGTCGAACCCGATGCCCTCGGCGAAGGCGCCCTCCAGTTCCGCGGGCGAGATCGCCACTGACTTGAGCATGCCGAGGACGTCGGTGAACCACAGCCGCACGAAGCGGATGTCACGTTCCTCCAGAGTGCGGAGCACAAACTCCTGCTGGCGGTTCATAGCCGCACTCTAACTTCCTGGCCTCGGGATCGTCTTGATCGGCGTGGCCGGTGCCGAGGTGCTCACCCGAACCCGAGCGCGGCGACCATCAGCGGCAGCACGAGTCCGATGACGAGCGCGCCGGCCACGTCGAACACCGCGCCGGAGCGGATCATCTTGGTGATCGGGACAGCCCCCGATCCGTAGACCACGGCGTTCTGGGGCGTGGAGACCGGCAGCATGAACCCGAACGACGCCGCGAAGGTGGCGGCCAGGGCGGGCACGAACGGGTTGGTCCCCGCCGCCAGGGCGACCGGGATGACGATCGGCACCACCACCGAGGCGGCGGCGGTGTTGGAGGTCGTCTCGGAGACCGCCACCGCCAGCACGATCGCGAAGACGGTGATCGCGACGCCGCTGGTCAGGCCGAGCGCCCCGGCCGTTCCCTCGCCGATGGTCTTGGCGAGCTCGGTGTCGGCGAGCAGCGAGCCGAAGATGATGCCGGTGCCGAACAGGACCACCGTTCCCCAGTCGATGCGGGAGGCTTCGGTCCAGGTGAGCGTGAAGCGGCGCTGGGACCAGTCGGTGGGCAGCAGGAACAGCAGGGAGGCGCCGAGGACGGCGACGATGCCCTCGTCGAGGCGGTCGCTGACGGCGTCGTAGGCGGCCGAGTCGTTGCCCGCGATCAGCGCGACGAATCCCGGTGTCACCCAGAGCACGACGGTGATCGCGAAGGCGATCAGGGTGTTCTTCTCCGCGCGCGACAGCGGGCCGAGCTTGGCGCGCTCCCCGGCGACGTACTCCTCGACCCCGGTCAGCTCCTTGATCTCCGGGCGGTTGAGCAGCAGGAGCGCCACGGCCAGCACCGCGAACATCAGCAGGCACACGGGTGCGGCCATGGCCATCCACTGCAGGAAGGAGATGCGCTGGCCGGTGACCTCCTCGATCAGGCCGCGGCCGATGAGGTTCGGCGGTGAGCCGATCGGGGTGAGCAGTCCGCCGACGCTCGCGCCGTAGGCGAGCATGAGCATCAGGGCGACGCCGACGCGCAGTCGCAGCGGGTCGAAGGGCTCGCCTTCGGGGAGCTGCTTGCGGACGAGTTCGGCGATGACGGCGAGGATGCCGACGGCGGTGGGCAGCAGCATCGCGACCGTGGCGGTGTTGGACACCACCGCCGAGAGCACGCAGGTGATCACGCCGAACGCGGTGATGACCCGCCAGGCGCTCTTGCCGACGCCCGGCAGCGACAGGATGGTGAAGGCGAAGCGCCTGGCCACGCCGTGCCGCAGCATCGCCTGGGCGAGGATGAACGCCCCGATGAAGGTGAACACCGTCGAGGAGCCGAACGGTTCGAGCACGTCGTCGGGCGGCATGACGCCGAGGACCACGATCGCCGCGACCCCGATGAGCCCGCCCACCGGGATGGGCACCGGCTCGCACACCCACAGCACGATCACGCCGAGCAGCACGGCGGCGAGCTTGTGCTGGGCGGGTTCGAGCTGGGTCGGCAGGAGCAGGAACAGGATGGTCAACGCCGGGGCGAGGAACAGGCCGGTGGTGCGGCGGGCGCGTTCGAACCGCTCCTCCGCCGGGGAGAGCACCTGCTCACCGAGGCTCTTGTACGTGCTGCCGGAGAGCAGGACCGAGGTCACGCTCTGCTCCGCGGGCTTGCCGCCCGTTCCGTCCGCTTGATCCATGCACCGACGATAGGTGCCATGTGACCTGTTTCACCACCGCTCTCTTCGAGCGGATCGATCAACCCGTGCAGCGGGTTCCCTCCGGCGGCACCTGGAGGTCGACCAGGTACCCGGTTCCGGCATCGTCCACGCAGCTCACTCCCTGCAGGTAGACGGTGTGCTGGGTGCCCTCGTAGGTCAGCAGCCTGCCGTGCAGCGCCTGCGCGAGCTGCACGCCCGCCTCGTACGGCGTGGCCGGGTCCGCGGTGGTGGAGATGACCAGCACCGGCGGCAGCGCGCCGACCTGCGGCTGGGTGGGCTCGCCGGTCACCGGGACCGGCCAGAACGCGCACATGTCGCGGGCCGAGCTCGGCGGGTTGCCGTCGTCGAGGAACGGCGCGGCCTGCCGGTAGCGGCGGTCGGCCTTGCGGACCTCCTCGGGATCGGTGACCCGCTTGTCGTCGACGCAGTGGATCGCGTCGAAGGCGTCGGTGGTGTTGCTGTAGCGACCGCTGGAGTCCCGGCCGAAGTAGCTGTCGGCCAGGCTCAGCATCGTCTGGCCGCGGCCCTGCTCGAGCTCGGCGAGTCCGGTGTCGAGGCTCTCCCACAGCGTCGGTGCGTAGAGCGCTTGGATCGCCGCCATGGTCGCGTCCGGATAGGACAGTTCGCGGCCGTAGCCCGCCTGCACCGGGTTGTCGACCAGCGGGCGGGTCAGCCGCTGGAACTGCTGGACCGCCTGCTGCGGGTCGTGGCCGAGCGCGCACCGCGAGCGGGCCCCGCACCACTCGGCGAAGTCGTCGAAGGCGCGCTGGAAGCCCGCGCCCTGCGCCACCAGGGCGTCCACCGTGGTCTGCCCGGGATCGATCGCGCCGTCGAGGACCATCGCGCGGACGTTGCCCGGGAAGCTCTCGGCGTACTCCGAGCCGATCCGGGTTCCGTAGGAGTAACCGAGGTAGTTCAGCTTCGGTTCGCCGAGCGCGGAGCGCAGCACGTCCAGGTCGCGCACCACGTCGCGGGTTCCGACGTTGGCGAGCATGTCCACGCCGGTGCGCTCGGCGCACTTGCCCGCGTACTCGCGCTCCTCCCGCTCGGACTGGGCGACACCGGCCGAGGAGGTGTCGGCGTCGGAATCGAGGCGTTCGGCGTCGCGCTCGGAGTCGGTCAGGCAGCGCACCGCCGGTTCGGAGGCGCCGATGCCGCGCGGGTCGAAGCCGACCAGGTCGAAGCGCTCCCCCAGCTCGTTGTCGCTGACGCTCGTGGTCAGGCTCGCCGCCGCGCTCATCCCCGACGCGCCGGGACCGCCCGGGTTGACCATCAGGGACCCGATGCGCGACTGCTGGTCGGTGGCCGGCTTGCGCAGGACGCCGATCCGGATCGTCTTGGCCTCCGGATGCGCGTAGTCCATCGGCACTTCCAGCCGCGCGCACTCCAGAGCCGGGTCCTGGAACGCGGTCCGGTCGGCGGAGGTGGTGGCGTAGTCCGAGCACGGGCCCCACGCGAGTTCCTGGCCGTAGTACCGGTCGAGCCCGGTGGGGATCGGGCCGACCGGCCCCTTGCGCTCGTTGTGCGGCCGCAGGGCTTGATCGCTCTGGACGCACCCTCCGGCGACCAGCACGAGCAGGGTCATCGCGGCGAGCACTCGGTGTGGTCGGGCCATTCCGAGATCGTGACATGAACATGCCCATGTGATTCATGTCGGGCAGGGGCACACCACCTGGGTGGGTGCGCGAAGATGGGCGCATGCCCCAGTTGCGGATCGCACTCGCACAGGTCAACACGTGTGTCGGCGACGTCGCCGGCAACAGCTCGATGGTCCGGGACTGGACCCGTCGGGCTGTGCAGGACGGCGCCCACGTGGTGGCGTTCCCGGAGATGACGCTGTCCGGTTATCCGATCGAGGACCTGACGCTGCGCAAGTCGTTCGCCGCCGCGAACCGCGACGCGCTCGAGCAGCTGGCGCGCGATCTCCAGGCCGACGGCTGCGGTGACGCGCTGGTCGTCGTCGGTCACCTCGGGCGCGACGACGAGGGGCCGCGCAACTCCGCCTCGCTGCTCTACAGCGGCGAGGTCGTGGCCACCTACAACAAGCACCACCTGCCCAACTACGGCGTCTTCGACGAGGCGCGCAACTTCGCGCCCGGCTTCGAGCTGCCGATCGTCAAGCTGCACGGCGTCGACGTCGGTCTCGTGATCTGCGAGGACATCTGGCAGAACGGCGGCCCGGTGGCGGCGCTGGGCAAGGTCGGCGTGGACATGGTCGTGTGCATCAACGCCTCGCCGTACGAGCGCTCCAAGGACGACCAGCGGGTGCCGCTGGTGTCGGCCCGCGCGGTCGAGGCGGGGGCTCCGCTGGCCTACGTGAACCTGGTGGGCGCGCAGGACGAGCTGGTCTTCGACGGCGATTCGCTGATCGCCGACGCGGAGGGGCGGATCATCGCGCGGGCGCCGCAGTTCGCCGAGCACCTGCTGGTCGCCGATCTGGAGCTGACCTCGGGCGGGCACACCTCGACGACGGTTCCGGCCGAGCCGGGTCCGATCCGGATGCCCGCCTTCGACGTGAGCCGGACCGTCCTGCAGCCCGAGCCGGTGCCGAGCTACGAGCCGCGTCCGCTGCCGGTTCCCGCCGAACCGCTGTCCGACGAGGCCGAGGTGTGGGGCGCGCTGGTCACGGGCCTGCGCGACTACGTGCACAAGAACGGCGCGCGGACGGTGACGTTCGGGTTCTCGGGCGGCATCGACTCGGCGGTGTGCGCGGCGCTGGCCGTCGACGCGCTGGGTCCCGATTCGGTCTACGGCGTGTCGATGCCGTCGGTGTACTCCTCGGAGCACTCGCGCTCGGACGCCGCCGACCTGGCTCAACGGCTCGGCTGCCACTACGAGACCCACGCGGTCGCCGACATGGTCGACATCTACGTGCGGCAGCTGGAGCTGACCGGGCTGGCCGAGGAGAACGTGCAGGCCCGGGTGCGGGGCGTGCTGCTGATGGCGCTGTCCAACCAGCACGGTCACCTGGTGCTGGCCACCGGCAACAAGACCGAGCTGGCGGTGGGCTACTCGACGATCTACGGCGATGCGGTGGGCGCTTTCGCGCCGATCAAGGACGTGCCGAAGACGCTGGTGTGGAAGCTCGCCCGGTGGCGCAACGACGCCGCCGAGAAGCGCGGCGAGGTGCCGCCGATCCCGGAGAACTCGATCAGCAAGGTCCCGTCGGCCGAGCTGCGCCCGGACCAGACCGACCAGGATTCGCTGCCCGAGTACGACGTGCTGGACGTGGTCCTGGACGGCTACGTGGAGGGCGACAAGGGCTACCAGGACCTGGTGTCGGACGGTTTCGACGCGGAGCTGGTCGAGCGGGTGCTGCGGATGGTCGACCGGGCGGAGTTCAAGCGCCGGCAGTACCCGCCGGGCACCAAGATCACGTTCAAGGCGTTCGGCCGCGACCGCCGGTTGCCCATCACCAACCGCTGGCGAGAGATCGCGCCGTAGGCGTCCCGGCTTCGGCCCCGAACCGACCGGGCACGAGGGAGTTCGACCACGGGCGGTTCGGACCAGAACCGCCCTGATCCCGCCGCCGCCACCCGAACGTGAGGGGAAGCGCGGACCCTAGACTCGCGGGAACTCGTTCCGGGAGCCGCTGGGCGGCTGACCGCGTTTCGTCCGAGGCATTGGGGGCCGGTTGTGTGGGTTGTGCATGCGCTGTGCGACTCCGCGGACCGGTTGCTGGTGTGGGCGGAGGACTCGGAGCTGCCCGCTCGGCATCCCGGCCGGGCTCCTGCCGGGGTCCTGGCGCATCCGTTCGGGGTCCCCGCGGACGAGCTGCTCGAGGTCCTCGCGGTCGAGGGCGTCGCCGTCGACGGCGTTGAGCTGGCGCTCCCGTCGTTCGCCGCCGCGCCGGTGGCGTCGCCGGAGCTGGTCCGGGACCCGCTGACCGCCGGCGCCGCACCGCGCGGCAAGGTGCGGTTGCGGCACTGGCAGGTGCCCGCCGTGGCGATCCGGCCCGCCGACCTGCCCGAACTGCTCGCCACCGACCTGCCCGGATGCCGGATCGGATCGGACGCGCGGTTCCTGCGCGAGCTCGCCGATTTCGCCGGATCCCTGGTCACGGGTGGCAGGGTGCTGCCCTCGCTGGTCTTCGAGGACGAGCGGCCCGCCGCCCGCTGGACCCCGGCGCTGTCGGGTTCCGACTCGGCGCGGTTCGTCGCGCTGCGCGAGTCCATGCCGCACGCGCTGCGCGCCGCCGGCGGCGACGCCCCGGAGAAGGTCCTGCACGCGGCTCTCAACGCGCTGGTCGACGGCATCGCCCGCAGTCGGCTCACCGGTGAGCTCACCGACGGCAGAGGGGTCGCGGCGTCGTGGCTGAACGCGCTGTCCGGTGAACCGCACTTCGACGGCGACCGCGCGCAGCTGCGCAAGCTCGCCCACCAGCTGGAGTCCTGGCGCAGCGGCCTCGCCGGGCAGAGCCCGCTGCGCACCTGCTTCCGGCTGCACGCACCGGACGACGACGATCCGGACTGGATCGTGGAGTTCATGCTGCAGGCCGTCGACGACCCGGGCGTGCTCATCTCCGCCCAGGACGTGTGGGCCGACAACACCCAGGTGCTGCGGCGCTGGGTGGATCAACCGCAGGAACTGCTGCTCGCCGAACTCGGCCGGGCCAGCCGGATCTGCCCCGAGCTCGACACCGCGCTGCGCTCCTCGCACCCGACCGAGCTGGTGCTCGACACCGAGGACGCCTACGAGTTCCTCAGCCGCGCCGCCCAGCTCGACCAGGCCGGGTTCGCCGTCCTGCTGCCGTCCTGGTGGGGCCGCAGTCAGCGCCAGCTCGGGCTGAAGCTCAACGCCACCAGCTCCGGGACCGCGGGCACGGTGACCAAGGAATCTGGCATCGACAAGAACGCCCTGATCGACTACCGCTGGGAACTGGCGCTGGGCAACGAGACCCTGACCAAGGACGAGCTCGCCGAACTCGCCGCCGCCAAGGTCCCGCTGGTGCGGATGCGCGGCCGCTGGGTGCAGGTCGACCGCAAGCGGCTCGCCGCCGGGCTGGCGATGCTGGAGCCGGACGCGACCGGCCAGATGACCGCGCTCGACCTGCTCAAGCAGGCCGGCGG
Organism: Saccharopolyspora karakumensis; assembly: GCF_004349225.1. NCBI lineage: Bacteria > Bacillati > Actinomycetota > Actinomycetes > Pseudonocardiales > Pseudonocardiaceae > Saccharopolyspora > Saccharopolyspora karakumensis. The sequence continues at coordinate 237,662 of NZ_SMLA01000003.1, read as the reverse complement.
CGAGGGCGAGGAGCAGCGGCCGCTGCCCGTGGTGGAGGTCAACGCCACCGGATGGCTCGGCGAGCTGATGTCCGGCCAGGCCGACCAGCACCTCGAACCCGTCGACCCGCCCGACGGTTTCGGCGCGGCGCTGCGCCCGTACCAGCGGCGCGGACTGGCGTGGCTGGTGTTCCTGAACCGGCTCGGCCTCGGCGGTTGCCTGGCCGACGACATGGGCCTGGGCAAGACCGTGCAGCTGCTCGCGCTGGAAGCCCTCACCCGCCAGGAGGAGTCCCGTCCTCCGACGCTGCTGGTGTGCCCGATGTCGGTGGTCGGCAACTGGCAGCGCGAGGCGGAGCGCTTCGCGCCCGGCCTGCGGGTGCACGTCCACCACGGCGGCCGCAGGCTCAGCGGCGAGGACCTGCGCGAGGAGGTGGAGCGCTACGACCTGGTGGTCACCACCTATCCGCTGGCCGCGCGGGACTCCGAGGCGCTGCGCGAGATCCGCTGGGAGCGGGTGGTCCTGGACGAGGCGCAGAACACCAAGAACAGCAATTCCCGCCAGGCCAAGGCCGTTCGCGGCCTGTCGGCCCGGCAGCGGATCGCGCTGACCGGCACGCCGGTGGAGAACCGGCTGGCCGAGCTCTGGTCCATCATGGACTTCGCGAACCCGGGGATCCTCGGTTCGCTGAGCACCTTCCGCGCCCGCTACGCCGTTCCGGTCGAGCGCGACGGCGACACCGACGCGGCCGCCAGGCTGCGCCGGGTCACCGGTCCGTTCGTGCTGCGGCGGGTCAAGACCGATCCCGCGGTCATCAGCGACCTGCCGGACAAGATCGAGATGAAGCAGCTCTGCAACCTCACCTCCGAGCAGGCGACGCTCTACCAGGCGGTCGTGGACGACATGCTCGCGCGCATCGCCGAGAGCGAGGGCATGGAGCGCCGGGGACTGGTGCTGGCGACCATGTCCAAGCTCAAGCAGGTCTGCAACCACCCCGCCCAGCTGCTCGGCGACGGCTCGGCGCTGTCCGGCCGTTCCGGCAAGCTGGCGCGGCTGGAGGAACTGCTCGAATCCGTGCTCGCCGAAGGCGACAAGGCCCTGGTGTTCACCCAGTTCGCCGAGTTCGGCGGGCATCTCGTGCCGCACCTGTCGGCGCGCTTCGACACCGAGGTGCCGTTCCTGCACGGCGGGACGCCGAAGAAGGCCCGCGACGCCATGGTCGAGCGGTTCCAGGACCCCGAGGGGCCGAAGATCTTCCTGCTGTCGCTGAAGGCGGGCGGCACCGGGCTGACGCTGACCGCCGCCAACCACGTCATCCACCTCGACCGCTGGTGGAACCCGGCCGTCGAGGACCAGGCCACCGACCGGGCGTTCCGCATCGGGCAGCGCCAGGACGTGCAGGTGCGCAAGCTGACCTGCATCGGAACCCTGGAGGAGAAGATCGACACGATGATCGAGGACAAGAAGGCGCTGGCGCAGCTGGTGGTGGGCAGCGGCGAGAACTGGCTGACCGAGCTGTCCACCCAGCAGCTGCGCGAGCTGGTCACGCTGGACGCGGAGGCGACCGGTGCCTGAGCAGTGGAAGTTCGAGGCGCGCGGACCGATCCGGGTCACCGGCGGCATCAAGGCGCGCAGCAAGCGCGGCACGATCGCGCAGACCTGGTGGTCGCAGCGGTTCATCGAGGTGCTGGAGTCCTTCGGCATGGGCGGCCGGCTGCAGCGCGGCAAGAACTACGCGCGCTCCGGCCAGGTGCTGAACATGACCCTGTCGACCAGCGTCGTCGTCGGCCTGGTGCAGGGCTCGCGGGAGGAGCCGTACCGGGCGCGGATCGGCATCAAGGCGTTCACCTCGCAGCAGTGGGCGCACATCGAGCGGGAGCTGGCGGGCCAGGCGCTGTACGCCGCGAAGCTGCTGGCCGGGGAGATGCCGACCGACCTGGAGGAGGTGTTCGCCGAGCTGGGGCTGGAGCTGTTCCCGTCGACGATGCGCGAGCTGACCATGGACTGCACGTGCCCGGACTGGGAGATTCCGTGCAAGCACCTGGCCGCGACCTGCTACCTGCTCGCGGAGTCCTTCGACGAGGACCCGTTCCAGATCCTGGCGTGGCGCGGCCGCCGCCGGGAGGAGTTGCTCGACCGGCTGCGCGCCTTGCGCGGCACCCAGCAGGTCACGCCCGAGGAGACCTCGGAGGAGGCACCGCTGTCGGACCACCTCCACGACTTCTGGACCGGTCCCTCCCCCGCCGGAACCCCCGAATCCGCCACGAGCGGGACTCCCGTGCTCGACGAGCTGGAGCCGCTGCCGCTGAAGGTCAACGGCACCGCGGTCACCGACCTGCTGCGGCCGGCGTACCGGGCGTTCACCGGATGAGCGGTGCGGGGAGGGGAGTACCCCCAGGTGGCTCCCCTCCCCGACTCAGCACGACTCCCACGCGCTCCAACCGTGAGACGCCTCCCACCGCACGAGGTTGCCTGCCGGGATTTCCCGTTATTACCGAACCTCACAGCCCCGGGTCTGGCTTTCCCGGCGCCGGCGGGTTATGCCTTGTCCTGCACGAAGATCGGGAGGCCGCATGCGCTGGGTGAAGTTCGGTATCGGGTTGGTCATGGCCGCGGCGGTCACGGTGGGGTGCTCCGCACCGCCGCCTGCGCCGCAACCGGCGCCGAACCGGCTGCAAGAGGTCGAGCAGCGCGGTGAGCTGCGGGTGTGCAGCACCGGCGACTACCGGCCGTTCACCTACCGCGACGCCGCCGGGGCGTGGAGCGGCATCGACATCGACGTCGCCCGCGACATGGCGACCAAGCTCGGCGTGCGCGCCACGATCGTGCCCACCACGTGGAAGACGCTGCTGGACGACTTCGTCGCGCGCTGCGACATCGCCGTCGGCGGTGTGTCGGTGACGTTGGAGCGGGCGCAGCAGGCGTTCTTCAGCACGTCGTTCGGGGTGGACGGCAAGACGCCGATCACGCGATGCGAGAACGTCTCCCGCTTCCAGACGCTGGAGCAGATCGACCAGCCCGGCGTGCGGGCCGTGGTCAACCCGGGTGGCACCAACGAGAAGTTCGCCAAGCAGAACCTCGAGCGGGCCACCATCGTCGAGCACCCGGACAACAACACGATCTTCCAGCAGATCATCGACGGCCACGCGGACCTGATGATGACCGACGCCTCGGAGACCCGCTGGCAGGCCCGGCAGCACCCGGAGCTGTGCCCGGTGCACCCCGATCAGCCGTTCACCTTCGCCGAGAAGGCCTACCTGCTGCCGCAGGGCGACGTGGCGTTCCAGCAGTGGGTCGACCACTACCTCGACATCGTCCGCAACGACGGCACCTACCAGCGCTTCGCCGCCCCCTGGATCGGCTGACCGGCTGTGATGTGAGGCAGCAGTCATCGCCTCTCCGAGGTCCGCGTGCGACGCTGGCGAGTACAACCATCCGCGACGACCCGGGGACCCGTTTCGGGCCTCGAGGGAAAAGGACGGTCAACGATGACTGCTGCCCACAACCAGGGCGAGACCGCGGCCCCGTACGGATCGGGACCGACCCGGCGCAAGGTGCGCATCCACCACCTCCAGCAGCTCAAGGAGCGCGGCGAGCCGTGGCCCATGCTCACCTCCTACGACATGTACAGCGCCCGCATCTTCGACCAGGCCGGCATCCCCGTCCTGCTGGTCGGTGACTCGGCGGCCAACAACGTCTACGGCTACGAGACCTCGCTTCCGGTGACCGTCGACGAACTGCTGCCGCTCACCCGCGCCGTGACCGGTTCGGCCGAGCGCGCGCTGGTGGTCGCCGACCTGCCGTTCGGCTCCTACCAGGCCTCTCCCCAGCAGGCGCTGGAGACCGCGACCCGATTCATGAAGGAAGGCCGCGCGCACGCGGTGAAGCTGGAGGGCGGTCGCCGCTTCGCCCCGCAGATCGAGGCGCTGACCGCGTCGGGCATCCCCGTGATGGCCCACATCGGCTTCACCCCGCAGCACGAGCACGGCCTGGGCGGCTACCGCGTGCAGGCCCGCGGCGACCAGGCCGACCAGCTGCTCGAGGACGCCCTGGCCGTGCAGGAGGCCGGCGCGTTCTCGGTGGTGCTGGAGATGGTCACCGCCGAAGCCGCCAAGCGCGTCACCAACGAGCTGCGCATCCCCACCGTGGGCATCGGCGCCGGCCCGGACTGCGACGCCCAGGTCCTGGTCTGGACCGACATGGCGGGCATGAACACCGGCCGCACGGCCAAGTTCGTCAAGAAGTACGCCGACCTCGGCGGCATCCTCTCCGGCGCGGCCGAGCAGTTCGCCGAAGAGGTCAAGGGCCACGCCTTCCCCGGCCCGGAGCACTCCTTCCACTGACCCGATGAAGCCGGGGTGTGCTTGGCACGCCCCGGCTTTCGGTCGTCAGTGCGCCCGGTGGGCGAGGACGTCGGCGTGGCAGGGCTTGGGGGCGCACCAGCAGCCCAGCGCCCTGCCTGCGAGCTCGCCTTCGCGGAGGCGTTCGAGGAGGTCCGGGCGGCCGTCGAGCCATTGCTCGTAGTGCCGGACCATGGCTTCGCGGTCGGTCTTGGCCTCGGAGACGAACGGGCTGGCGAATTCCGACTGCGGCCACGAGTGCCGCGGACCGGAATGTCCCACGTAGGTCACCAGGTCCTGCTCGAGGAGCCACGGGACGAGGTGCTTGTGCGGTCCGTCCTTTCGGACGTTGACCACCACCGCGTGCCCGTCGAGCAGGGCGTCCGCCCGCTCGCGCTCATCATCGCTCCAACAGCTCGCTTCCTCCGGCAGCACCCGAACCACCTCCGCCTCCACGGTGCCACCTCACCCGCACTCCCACTCACCCCGATCTCCGCGGAAACCCCGTTCCGGGCTTCCACTGAAATCGGGAACTTCAGTGGGTGGTGGCGAGGCGAGGTGGGTGGCGGTAGGGGTCAGACGTCCGTGATTCGGAGGCCCGCGTGGGCCTTGTAGCGGCGGTTGATGGCGATGAGGTTGGCCGTGAAGGCCTCGACCTGGTGGGCGTTGCGGAGGCGGCCTCCGTAGATGCCCCGGACGCCGGGGATGACGTCGGCCAGTTCGCGGACGGTGTCCGTGGCCCCGCGGTCGTCGCCCAGGACCAGGACGTCGAGGTCGACGTGGCCGACGGCGAGGTCGGCGAGGGTGACCGCGGAGACGTGGTGGAACGCCGCGGTGACGCGGGAGTCGGGCAGGATCTGCTCGGCCTGCTGGGCGGCGCTGCCCTCCTCGACCGGCAGCGCGTAGGGGCCCTTCTTGTCGAAGCCGAGCGGGTTCACGCAGTCGATGACGATCTTGCCCGCCAGCTCGGTCTGCAGGGACTTGAGCGTTTCGGCGTGGCCCTCCCACGGCAGTGCCGCCAGCACCAGATCAGAGGCCGCCGCGCAGCCCGCGTTGTCCGCACCGGTGACGTCGCCGCCCGCGATCTCCTTGATCTCCTCGGCGGCCTGCTGAGCGCGCTCCGCGTTGCGGGACCCGATCACGACCTTCAGCCCGGCCTTGGCCCAGCGGATCGCCAGCCCTCGGCCCTGAGCCCCGGTACCGCCCAACACTCCGACGGTCATCTCCCGCACGCCAGTCACCTTCACGGCCCCTCTCGTCGCCATCGACCTTCACGATCCACAATCGACCCACCGGCCACGAGAATGCCACGAGGTGTGCGTCAGGCCACTTGGAACTCGACGTCGCGACGCTGCGGATCGGCGGTCACCAGCCGCACGCGAACCTGCTGGCCCTCGCCCAAACCACCACCGGTGCAGCGGGCGATGATCGGCGGATCGGCGACGAAGACCTCACCCGCGACGCCGTTGGGCACCCGCAGCACCGTCGCCGGGAACTCCTCACCGACGCGCGAGACCAGCGACCACGCCTGCGTCTGGGCGATGCAGGCCCGCTCGACCTGCGCCGCGACCCGGTCCGAGCCGCCCATCGCCGAGGGGAGCTCGCCCAGCGCCTCGGTGACCCACTCCGGGATCTCGCGCCCGGCCGTCACCGCCAGGCAGATCTCCGCGCAGTACCGGTCCACCAGCCGCCGGATCGGTGCGGTCACGTGCGCGTAGGAGGCTCCGATGCCCGCGTGCCCGGACTTGGCGGGCGCACCGGAGTCGAACGCGGTGTAGCCGGCGCCGCGGAGCAGCCGGGTGGCCGCCACGTGCACCGCCAGCGCTTCCGGACGTGCCGGGTCGAGCTCGGCGAGCGCCTCGGCCGCCGACAGTCCGACCGGCCAGTGCACCCCGAGCTGGTTGGCCGAGCGCCGCAGCACGTCGACGGTGGCGGCATCGGGTTCGGGCACCGTGCGCAGCACACCGACACCGGCATCCAGCATGATCCCGGCCGCGCACATGCCGGTGAGCAGCGAGATCTCGGCGTTCCACTCCTCCACGACCAGCCTCGGCCGCAGCGCCAGCCGCCAGCCGCCCTCGCCGTCGGACTCCACCTGCTGCTCGGGCAGCCCCAGCTCGATCGCACCGCGCCGCAACGCCTGCTCGCGGCGCAACCTGCCGATCTCCGGCAGCAGCTCGATCGACGGGTGCGCGCAGCCGTGCGCCAGGGAGCGCTGCACGCCGTCGTAGTCCAGGCGGGCGACCGAGCGCACCAGCGCGCGGCGCACGTCCACCCGCTCCGGAGAACCGTCGGGATCGAGGTCGATGGTCCACAGCACCGCCACGCGCACCTGGTCGGGCAGCAGGCTCGCGGCGTCCTCGCTCAGCCGGGTCGGGTGCAGCGGGATGTTGCCGTCCGGCAGGTAGAGCGTCTGCCCCCGGCGCCGCGCCTCCAGGTCGAGGGCACCACCGGGCGGGATGAACGCGGCGACGTCGGCGATGGCGTAGTGGATCCGGTATCCGCTGCCGCGGCGTCGCAGCAGCACGGCCTGGTCGAGATCCTTGGCGCCCGGTGGGTCCACGGTCACCAGCGGCAGATCGGTGGCGTCGTGGCGGAATCCGGTCGGCAGCGGCTGGGCGACGGTCTGCTCGACCTCGGCGAGCGCGCTGGTCGGGTAGTCGCGGGGCAGGTTCAGCTCACGCCGGACAGCGGCGAAGTCCAGCCCCAACGGGTGCGCGGCAACGGGAGGAACAGCGTGGACGCCGTCCGGGGACCTCTCCGCCGCCGCCACGAGAACTCAGTCCTCTTCTTTCCAGCGGCGGTCGGCCTCGTCGGCCGCCTCGTTGCGCTCCTCGGCTATCTCGAGCGCGCGAGCAGCGGTCTGCTGGTCCGGGTACGGGCCCAAGCGGTCGGCGGCACGGCAGCCCGATTTGGGCTCGACCTGCCGATGCTTCAAACAGAAGTACCAACCTCCGCGGGCCATGCCCCGAGCCTCGCACGACATCGCCCGGCTGTCACGCTTCGCGCGCCGGGTCGACCGGGATGTTCGAACGGCCGTCACGAGTCGTCACCAGGCCGGCGGTGGCGGCGGGGCCGCCGGGGGCTGGACGCCGCGCGGCGGGATCGGGTCCAGGCAGGACACCAGCACCTGGTGGTCCTCCGGGTTCTCGATCCGGCGGCCGTCGCGCATCCGGTACTCCAGCTCGCCGTCGTCGCCGACCTCGACGGTGCAGCCGACCTCGGCCAGCTGGTCGTCGTCGAGGTTGGCGAGCCGCTCGTAGCGGGACGGCACCACCCGGTAGACGGGCCATTGGACGTGCCCGAACGCCTGGTGGAACTCCGCGAGCAGGTTGCGCATCTGGTGCTGCCACGGCAGCGGCATCGCCTCGGCGAGCGAACGCGGTAACACGGCGTAACCCGACGAACTTCCGGGCGGAGCCTGGTTCAGGTAGTCACCGAGCGGCGTGCTCGACGCGGGCGGACCGGTCGGCCGCGGGATCGGGTCCGGCGTGAACATGAGCAACCCTTTCCGGAGTTTCAGCAGGCCGACGCCATTGTGACCTAACGCGCGCCTCCGGCGGCGGGTACCGCGCCGGGCGGCGCGGGCGTGTCCGCTGCGGGCCGGACGACCACCGGCAGCAGCTGCCCGCCGTCCCACAACTTCGTGACCTCGACTGATTCACCCGGTTGCGGTGCGTGCAGCAGCTGATCGTCGCCCAGGTAGAGCCCGACGTGGTGAATTCCGTTCGGGTCGCGGCCGTATCCCCAGAACACGAGATCACCCGGTTGGGCCTGTGCCAGCGGCACGTGGACGCCGCCCTGGAAGTACTGGGTCTGCGAGTACTTCGGGATCTCGACGCCCGCCGCCTTCCACGCCTGCTGGGTCAGACCCGAGCAGTCGAACGACGCCGGACCCGCCGCGCCCCACACGTAGGGCTTGCCGAGCTGGCCCTTCGCGTACGACAGGGCCTGGCCCGCCAGCACGCTGGCCCCGGGCAGGTCCTCGCAGCCGGAGATGCCGGGGACGTTGCCCTCGACGCTGACCAGGTGCGCCGCCATCGGCTCCCAGCGGTGGTAGCGCAGCGGGAACGCGGAGCGCTCGACGCGCTGAGCCGCGGTGCCGGGCCGCAGCTCCTCCCAGCCGGGAACGGCCAGCAGCACGTCGTAAAACTTGTTGATCTGGTAATCGACGTCGGTGACCTGCGCGACCGTTCCCCAGCCCATCGACGGCCGCATCTGGAAGATGCCCAGCGAGTCGCGGTCGCCGTGGGTCAGGTTGGCCAGGTTCGACTCGGTCTTGCCCGCCTGGATGGCGATCTGCCACGCGCGCGGCGGCAGTCCCCGCTGCTTGCCGACCTCGATGATGCGCTTGGCCAGCGCGACGGACTCCGGCTTGAGCGAACCGGCGTCCTGCTCACCTCTCCCGGCGCCGTTGCCCCACGGCCCGAGATTGGCGCTGCAGTTGGACCAGCCCTGGTTGCCGCCGCTGCTGCTGATCAGCATCGTCAGCGCGCCGAGCCCGATCATTCCTGCGAAACCCGCGAGCACGATGAAAGCGACCACGAGCTTGCGCATGCGCGTCAACCTTCCTTGTCGTACTGGGCCACCCGCCAACCGGCCGGGGTCCTGTTCACGGTCACGTTCAGCACCCCGATGTCGCTGGGCAGCCGGACGACCATCGAGCCCTCGGTCGAGCTCACCGCGGACGGAGCTCCGGTGATCACGTTGCCCGCGTTCACCGGGTCGACGGTCGACAGCTCGGTGAGGAACTCGTCAGTGGTCAGCGGGCGCAGGCCGTTCAGCCACTGCTGGCGGTCGGCGCCGACCGGGTGATTCACCCAGGCCTCGCCCCACTTCTCCACGATCGCGACGCCCGCCGGGTCCGGCGCGGTCGGGGTGGGCCCGGCCTGCGGCACGGAGATCGTCGGCGGTCGCTTGGTCGTGGGCACCACGGCGGAGCGCTGCGGCGGGAGCGTGTACTCGGTCGTCCGCCCACCGGCGGCCACGTTGCGGCTCGGCGGCGGCTCGGGCAGCAGGAATCCGACGACGGTGGCCACCGCACCCACCACGACCAGGGCGGCCGCCAGGTGCTTGGGCGAGCGCAGCGGCCAGCCCCAGAACCTGCGGTACACCGCGGCTCGCCCGCGGTGCGTCCGGATCGGCATCAGCTCCCCCTCTTGTGGTCAGCCATCGGCCACTTCCAGTCCCCGGGACGGCCGGTAGATCACGTGCACCGGACGGCCCTGCACGACCTCGCGATCGGCCAGGCGCGGCGAGTCGGCGCCGGCCGGTTGGTCCGACACCCGCTCCACCGTCGCCCGCGACGGGATCAACACCGGATCTTCGTCGTTCCCGTCCCACTTGGCATCCGCCACCGGGTTGGTATCGACCACCCGACTGGCTGCCCGCATCTCCGGGACGCCCTGCATGCCGCCCGGTCGGCGCGGCGAGCCGCCACCGGCCGGCAGCGCTCCGGCCGTCGCACCGCCCGAGCCGATGGAGCCCTGCGGCGCGGAGTCGTCGTCGCGGTCCAGCCGCTGGGCGACGGCAGGCAGCAGCGCCTCCGGGCGCCTCCGGCGCGGCCGGTCGCCGTACTCGTCGTCGGTATCGCTGTCGCGGACCTGCTCCCAGAACTCCCCGCCGGAGGGGTTCTCGCCCCGACTGCCGAAGCGGGCGAAGACCCCGCCCTGCGCGCGCGGCGCCGCGCGTCCGACCGTGCCCACCGACAGCTCGACCATCTGCGCGATCCGCCGGATCGGTCTGGCGATCATCAGGAACACGATGGTGATCAGGGCGGCGAGCAGGATCTGGGTCAGCGCGGAGAAACCGCGGGTCGGGTCGAAGATCCAGGTCAGGAGCAGGGTGTGCAGACCGGCCAGCGCCGAGACCATCACGACGTTGAGCACCGCCGCACCCGCGACGCGACCGATCATCCGCAGGATCTGGTGGTAGACCAGCGCGATCAGGCCGATCAGCGGACCGGCCAGGATCAGCACCCGCAGCAGCACCTGGGCCAGCAGGATGGTGGCCTTGGCCAGCAGCTGGAACGAGGCGTAGGCCAGCGACTGCACGCTGCTCAGCACGCCCGCGCCGACGCGGCTGCCGTCGATGCCCTGGAAGTAGCCGTAGGCGCTGCCCATCTTGCCCGCGACGTCCTCGAACGCCTGCTTCTTGGCCTCCGGCGAACCGCCGTCCGCCCCGGCGTTGACCTCCTGCTTGGTCCACGCCTGGGCGCGCAGCAGTTCCCGGCCCAGCTGCTGTGCCTGCGGGGAGTCCGGCGAACCGAACTCGCCCCGCAGCCAGTTGCGGTAAATCACCTGATCGTGCAGCAGCGTTGGCAGGGCGTTGGCCTCGTCGACGCCGACCTCGTGCAGGAAACCGGCCTGCACCGCCGAGGTCCCGGTGATCACGATCTCGTCGAGCGCGTGGGTGTAGACCAGCGGCGTCAGGTAGGTCGCCGAGGCGAACCACAACCCCGCCAGCGCCCACATGCCGCGCTTGCCGATGCTGGCCAGGTCGCCCTGCCAGATGTAGCGGAACAGCACGACCGCCAGCACCAGCGCGACGAGGCCGAACCAGGGCGCGAACACGCTGTCGTAGAGCGCGACCGTGCCGGTGGCGATCACCTCGTCCAGCGGGTCCATCAGGTCGCCGTTGAGCAGCGCGTAGTGCAGCCCGTTGGTGGCGCCCACCAGGTTCTTGGCGAGGTTGAACAGCTCGTTGCCGACCCAGGTGTCGACCAGCGCGTTCGGGTTGGTCACGCCCTGGGGACCGCAGCCGAGGTCGTAGGTGTGCCAGATCAGACCGGCGTAGCCGACCTCGTCGTAGGCGCTGCCCGGGTTGCCCGCGCCCATCGGAGCCGGGTCCAGCGCGCCCACCATGCCCGAGCCGGGGCGCTCCGGGTTCGGAGCCTCCTTGCAGTCCAGGCTCTGGCCCCAGGCCGGGGCCGCCATCAGCGACTGGATCGCCAGCAGACCCGCGATCAGCAGGTAGGCCCTACGGCGTCGGGGCGTCAGCACTTCCGCCGAACGCGTCCGGCGATTGACCACCAGCACGGCGACCACCGCTGCGAGCGCGGCGGCGATCACCACGATGCTCACGACCGCGCCGCTCACCTCGCGTCGTCCCCACCCCGCTCGCCCGGCCGGCGGGTCGAGCTCTCGGTGCCGTCATCGAAACCGATGCCGACGCTTTCGAGTTCAAACTCGTCGAACGATTCGAAATCGTCCCCGTAGTCGTCCTCCGCCGGGTTCAGCGCGGACGTGCTGGAGTCGGAGTTCACGCCGTCGCCGTCCGGTGCCGGGCTCAGCGCCCGCGGTTCGGCGTCGGGTTCGGAGGCCGGTGTGGTGTCCAGCGCGTCGCGCAGGTGCTCCAAGTGCGAGCCGGAGAAGTCGATGCGGATCTTCTCCACGCCGCCCGCGCCGTCGCCGAAGATGAACTGGCGCGGCGCGCGGTCCCGCTGGGTGGCGTTGCGCGCCGGGCCGGGACGGCGTCCCAGCGCCGAGACGACCTGCTCGTAACCGGCGTCGACCGGCACCTTGAGCAGCCGCAGCGCGTCGGCCTGGGCGCTCTCGTCGTCGAGCCGGCCGATGAACACCGAGTCCAGCAGCGACACGAAGCCCTGGATGCGCAGGAAGTCCGCCGGGATCTGGCTGGACAGCAGCACTCTCACGTTCCACTTCCGCGAGTCTCGCGCGAAGCGGTTCATCAGGACTCGACCGGTCGGCACCTCGGAGAGGAAGAACGCCTCGTCGATCCAGACGCCCTTGCGCTCGCCCTTGGGCCGCTCGTAGATCGACCGCTGGGTCAGCCACGCCGCCAGGTTGAGCATCTCCACGCCGAGCGCTTCGGCGTCGGTCCAGTGCTCGCGGCCGACGCCGTCCTTGGGCAGCGTCAGACCGGCCATGGTCAGCACCGTCAGCCGGTCGTCGCGGGTCTCGGAGTACGGGTCGGCGTTGCTCTCCGGGATGAGCAGCGCCATCCGCTCCCGGATCTCGTCGAGGAAGTCGGCGACGACCACCGCGTGCTCGTGGTGCTCGCTGGCGTCGCGGCGCAGCGCCTCGAAGACCATGCCCGGGTGCGCGTCGACCCGTCCGCCGACGGCGCGGACCGCGCGCAGCAGCACGATCCGGGTCTGCGGCAGCTTCGCGACCTCGTAGGGCAGCAGGCCGGTGAGCACGTCGAGAACCAGGCGGCGCCGGGTCGCGGCGGCCAGCGCGCGTTCCCGCCGCCAGCCTCGCTCCGGGTCCTCCTCGTCGACGAAGTGCTCCAGCTCCGGTTCGGCGACCACCCGGTACGGGTTGAGGATGCCGGGCTGGGCGTTGAGCAGGTTGATGTTGCGCGCGTAGGGCTTGAGCTCCGGCAGGTTGCACAGCTCCGAGAGCGGCCCCGACGGGTCCAGCAGCGTCCAGTGCGCACCGGCCCGCAGCGTCTTGTAGACGATGCCGCCGCCGAGGAAGGACTTGCCGCCACCGAGCCCGGCGACCATCGCCGTCAGACCGGAGGCGTCGCGGACCTCCTGCGCCATCCACGGGTCCCAGGCGACGGGACGCCGGGTGGCGGTGCAGGTCTCGCCGAGCAGGATGCCGCGCCGGTCACCGACCTCGGCCGTGGCCTGCGGCACCGCGGAAGCCGCCCACACCACCGAACCGCGCCGCAGGTAGGCGGTGTTGGCCAGCGGCTCGCCCGGGATGAACTCGCGCGCCATCGCGTACTGCGCCTCGGGGTGCTCGATGGCGACCTTCGGCTTGTACAGGTCGAGGATCTGCTGGGCCAGCCGCAGCGCGTCGCGCTCGGTGGGTCCGGACACCGACATCCGCCACCAGGACTTGACCCGGGTGGCCAGGGCGGTGAAGCCGGAGGTCATCTCGTCGTCGATCTCCAGCACCCGGCCGGCCTGGCGGGCCAGCGAGGTCGGCGGCTCCAGGCCGTGCTCCTCGGTGTAGTGCCGGACCTGGGAGCGGACCTTGTTCATCTGCCGCTGGAGCTCGCCGCCGACGTCCTCGGGACGCCGCACGTAGATCCGCGCCGACCACTCCACCGGAGCGGGCAGCCGGTCGGAGTGCTGCATCCACGGGTCGTCGATCTCCGGGATCTGCAGGCCGTGCGTCTGACCGACCGTGAGCACCGCGACGTGCCGGGTGACGCCGGCGTTGGAGCCGGTCCGGCCGCGCACGGTCACCGTCGGCGAGTACGGGTCCTGGTGCATGTCGGAGGCGTCGGTGAACGACGCGAGGTCCTCGGGTTCCCACGGCGCTCCGGGCACCGCGGGCAGGTTGCGCGGAGCCGGCAGGCCCAGCGAGCAGGACCGGTGCATCAGCCAGGAGATCTCCTCGGCGGTCACCGGGCGGCCGTCCAGCCCGGCGGAGCCGATCACCTGGTCCAGGTGCTCGATCTCGCTGTCGAGCGCGACGAGCTCGGCGTCGACGGCTTCCGGGAAGACCTTGTGCAGCAGCGGGGCGGCGCGTTCCACCGCGCGGTCCACGACGTTGCGGGTCTGCACCTGGACTCCCAGGTAGACCTCCTTCTCCGCCATGGACCGGCCCATCAGCTGCTGCTGCTCGCCGACCATGTAGTCGTCGAAGGACAGCGCGCCGTCGGCGTCGGGAAGCGGGTTGCGCGCGTTGTGCACGTGCGCCTCGGCCCACATCCGGATCGGGTACGGCCGGTTGGTCACCCGCAGGTGCAGCCAGCGCCCTTGCAGTTCCGCGTACTGGCCCGCGATGGCCGCGACGAGGTCCTGGCGCTGCGAATCCGAGCGGAAGGACCAGCGCTGCGGGGAGAGCCGGTACCAGGCGAAGACGTCCTGGCCCGTTCGCAGCAGGTGCCCGTCGATGGTGCGCGCGGCGATCGACGGGGTGTAGGTCGGGATGGACTGCTCGTCACCCAGACCTCGTGCGCGCTTGCGCGGCTTGCCGTTGCCCTTGGCACCGCGGATCTTGCCGCTGGAGCCGCGGGGTACCTGCTGCGGCTGCTGCTCACCGCCTCGACGGCGACCGAACACCGCGAACCTCCTTGCTACGCGTGCGCCTGCTTCCGACCTGCTGCCCGCTCCGGGTGGAGCGCGGCTGAGCCTGCCGGGCTTGTTGCCTTCTGGCCTGCGACTGTCGCGGGGCCTGCCCCTGCCGCTGCTGTCCGCGGCGGGGGCGCTTGTTCTTGGGCACGGGACGACGCCGCCGGACCCGGACTCGGGCGGCGCTGGCCGCCCCGCCGGTGGACTGCGACTTCTCGCGGGGCGCGGTCAGTTCGCGCATCCACATCTGCATCACCGCGCCGAGCGGGCGCTCGTGCCCGATCTTGGCGCAGATGAGCCTGGTCAACGCCACCGTGATGACCAGGGCCCAAGCCGTGGAGAAGAAGCCGAAGCCGATGTTCATCCGGCGTTCGATGGCCAGCACCAGCAGGAACACCACCGTGCCGACACCCCACGCCACGTAGCGCGCACGCCAGGGGAAGGTCGCCTTCGGCGGGCCGAGCCAGACGGCGTCTACCCGGTAAACCTCGTCATCGGTGCGTATCCGCACTGGACATCACCCGTTGGTGCTGAAGAGCTGTGCGATGAAGGTGCCGATGTCGATTCCCGCGTTGGTGACCGCGATGCCGACGATGGCCAGGGCCACGAGCACACCGCCAACACGGCGCATCACGCCGGCGTTGTCGCCCTTGCCACCACCGAGCCACAGCAGCAGGATCGCCACCGTGAGCAGCAGCAGCGGTAGCACGTTGTTCAGGATCCAACCGCGGATGCCGTCGGTGCCCAGTTGTGTCTGCTGAGCGAGTACGTCCAGGTGCGCCAGTGTTTCCAGCGGCATGGCGGTCATCTCTTTACCCCTGAGTACGCGGAGTGTCTGCGGGCCGGTACCTCAACGCGTCGCGGTGATCCGCAACGCGCAGATACGAGTAGAACATGACATGGTCACCAGAAGTAGTGGTTGCGAGCTCGGGTGTGGCGGGTTACAGCGCGACGGCGAAACGGACATCACGCGGTGAATAGGCCATTCGAGCAAGCCCCCACTGGCTGGTCATCGCGGAATAGGCGCTCGTTCGGCCGGTTTCGAGCCTGATCCTCGTGGCTGTTCACCCGCTTGCGAGCCCCTTCGTAACGCACCGTGAACGTTCCGGTGGTCCAGTGGATTTTCCGCACATCGCGCCAGGAAGCACCCGACCGGATCACTCGACGTGATCGCCGAACCCGAAAGAACGAGGTGATCTTGACGCGCACGAATCAGGGTAACGGCACCCACACGAAGAGTTCCCCCCAGGGCATGGGTTGCGACCCGTAGACCACAAGCACGAAAACCACTGCAACGAACGGACCAACACCGTCCGAAGCTGCTTTCCGGTACCCACCGTCAGGCAAGCACCGAAGGTGCTTCCTCTTTCACCACCCGAGCAACCGGCACCGCCACGCACGAAGACCACAGAGCAGTTGATCAGTACGGCCGAGCCACCCCGGGACGGACCGCTCGGGCCGAACGCGCCCCGAGCGCGAGGAGAAACCTTGAGAGAATGCGGAAGAGACGGTCTGTAAGCCGGATTCTGTTCCCGGTGGTCTCACGACCTGCCGTTCGGTGACCATCTATCTAGGCCCGCCGTCGCCGACGAGCTCGTGCGGCCTACCCGCGAACCTCGGGCGAGCAACCCTCGAACGTCCGCGCAGGCGTCGGAACGCCCATCTTGGCCTTGCTCCAGGTGGGGTTTACCTAGCCACCTCGGTCACCCGAGGTGCTGGTGGTCTCTTACACCACCGTTTCACCCTTACCCGGCGCGAGCGCCGGGCGGTCTGCTTTCTGTGGCACTGTCCCGCGGGTCTCCCCGGGTTGCCGTTGGCAACCACCCTGCTCTGTGGAGTCCGGACTTTCCTCGACGGGTCGTGACCCGCCGCGGTCACCCGACCGACTCTTCCGCACCGGCGATTTTACCGCCGTGCCCGCTCCTCGTTCCGGCCAGCCCGGGGTTCAGGCCCAGTGGGAGATGTCGTTGACCAGCCGGACCGAGGCGTTGCCGTCCGGGTAGAACTCCACGATGGACAGCGACGCCAGGTCCAGGTGCAGGCGGTAGAAGACCTCGGGCCCCACGTCCAGGCCCATGCGCAGCAGCGACTTGATCGGGGTGACGTGGCTGACGACGATGATCGTCTTGCCGGCGTAGCGCTCGACGAGGTCGTCGCGGGCGGCGGCGACCCGCTGGTGGACGGCCGCGAGGCTCTCGCCTCCGGGCGGCACGACGGCGGGGTCGCCGATCCACTTCCGGTGCAGGTCGGGGTACGCGTCGGCGGCTTCGAGGAAGGTCAGGCCCTCCCACTCGCCGAAGTCGGTCTCGATCAGGCCGTCGTGGAGCTCCAGCTCACCGCCGGTGGCGTCGGCGACGGCCTGCGCGCTCTGGCGGGTCCGGGTGAGCGGTGAGGCGATGATGGGGGCGGGGCCGTCGGGGGTGACGACGCCGTCCATGGCGGCGAGGCGCTTGGCGGCGGCCTGGACCTGCCGCTCCCCCAGCTCGGTCAGCTCGACGTCGCCGCGACCGGAGTAGCGCTTGTCGACCGACATGGCGGTCTGGCCGTGCCGCACCAGCAGCATCTTGGTGGGCGCGCCCTGCAGGTTCTGCCAGCCGGACGGGCGGGTGCGCGCCGAGGCTCTCTCGGTCTCGGTGACCGTCCCGGTTTCGACGGTGTTGCCGTCCATCGCGTCGTTGGCGAGCTTGTCGGCGGCGGAGTTCTCTGCGCGCGGGATCCACTCGTAGTCGACCCGCTCGAAGTCGGCGGCGAGCTCGCGCGCGACGGCGTTGAGCGGCTGGAGGTTGGCGTGCTTGACCTTCCAGCGGCCGGTCATCTGCTCGATGACCAGCTTGGAGTCCATCCGGACCGACACCTGCGCGGCGCCGAGCTCGTGGGCGGCGCGGAGTCCGGCGATCAGCCCCTGGTACTCGGCGACGTTGTTGGTGGTCTCGCCGAGTCCGATGGCGTGTTCGGCGAGGACGGCGCGGGTGTCGGCGTCGAGCACGACCGCGCCGCAGCCGGCGGGGCCGGGGTTGCCGCGCGATCCGCCGTCGGCCTCGACGACGACTCTCACTTGTTCTCCCGGACCATGATCGCGCCGCACTCCTCGCATCGGACCACGTCGTCGGCGGCGGCTTCGCGGACCTCGTTGAGGGCGTGCCGGTCGAGTTCGATGCGGCAGGCCCCGCAGCGGGCGCCCTGCAGCAGCCCGACGCCGATCCCGCGCTGGGCACGCACCCGCTCGTAGAGGGCCACGAGGTCGTCCGGCAGGGACTTGGTGATGAGGTCGCGCTCGTTCTGCCTGCGGGTCTCGGCGACCTCGAGCTCGTTGAGCGCCTCGTCGCGGCGGGACTGGATGTCGCCGAGCCGCTGCTCGGCTTCGCTGACGGCCTCGCGGGACTTGGTCACGTTGGTCTCCAGCGCTTCGCGCTGCTCCATGACCTCCAGCTGCTCGTCCTCGAGCACGGCCTGCCTGCGCGCGAGGGTCTGCAGCTCGTGCTCCAGCTCCTCCTGCTGCTTGGCCGGTCCGCCCGCGGCCATCAGGTCGCGGTCGCGGGCCTCGCGCTTGCGGACGTTGTCGACCTCGGTCTCCAGCCGCTTGACCTCGCGGTCGAGGTCGTTGAACGCGGTCTGGGCGACCACGAGCTCATCGCGCTTGGTCTGGACCTCCCGCTCAGCGGCACCGATCTGCTCGAGTTCCGGCAACGTGCGCCTGCGGTGCGCGACGCGGTTGATCTCCGCGTCGGCATCCGCGAGATCGAGCAGCCGTCGTTGTACGGCGGGGTCGGCTTTCACGCGAGCGCCCTCCCTGGGTCTGGTGTCGCACCGGCGTGCACGGTCCACGGGTCGGTGCGTCGGGTGGATACGAGGACTTCGACTGTATCCGGCAGCGCGGCGGACACGAGGTCCGCGGCCTGCTGGCACCAGGGCCATTCGCTGGCCCAGTGCGCCACGTCGACCAGGGCCGGCACCGAGGCGCCGGGCACGTCGGCCTGGGCGAGGTGCTCGCCCGCGGGGTGGTGGCGCAGGTCGGCGGTGACGTAGGCGTCGACCCCGGCTTCGGCGGCCGTGGTCAGGAACGAGTCGCCGGCTCCGCCGCAGACGGCGACGCGGCGGATCTCGCGGTCCGGGTCACCGGCGCCGCGCACGCCCCACGCGGTGCTGGGCAGGCCGTCGGCGACGCGGCGGACGAAGACCCGGAACGGTTCGGGCCGGGCGAGTTCGCCGATGCGGCCCAGGCCGGTGTCGGCTCCGGGAGCGGTGGGCAGCAGCGGCCGCGCCGCGGTCAGGCCGAGGGCGCCGGCCAGCGCGTCGGACACACCGGGGTTGGCCTTGTCGGCGTTGGTGTGGGCGCAGTAGAGGCCGATGCCGGAGCGGATCAGCCGGTGCACCACGCGTCCCTTGTGGTCGTCGACCGGGACGCCGTGCACGCCGCGCAGCAGCAGCGGGTGGTGCGAGATCAGCAGCTGCGCGCCGAAGTCGATGGCCTCGTCCACCGTGGCCTCGATCGGGTCGACGCAGAACAGCACGCGCTGCACGACCGAGTCGGGGTCCCCGCAGACCAGGCCGACGGCGTCCCAGTCCTCGGCCAGCCCGGTGGGGTACGCCTGCTCCAGCGCGCCGATCACGTCCCGAATACGCACCGTTTCACCCACGTTCCACTGCATCGCGAAAAGCCTTGACCAACAGCGAGTTCTGCTCCGGCGCGCGCACCGCGACCCGGAGGTGATCGGTGTCGAGACCGGGGAAGGTGTCTCCCCGGCGCACCGCGACGCCGCGGTCCCGCAGCGCCTCCCGCACCTTCTGCCCGTCCGGCACCCGCAGCAGCAGGAACGGCGCCTCGGCGGTGCGCACCACGTCGACGCCGGGCAGGTCGGCGAGCTCGGCCAGCAGTCCGGCCCGGTGCTCGGTGAACTCGGCCGCCGCGCGCTGCGATTCGTCGATCGCGTGCGGTTCGCAGCAGGCGCGCACGGCGGTCAGCACCAGCGAGTTGACCGGCCAGTGCGGGCGGTTCCGGCCGAGCTCGGCGAGCAGTTCCGGGGCGCCCAGCGCGTAGCCGGCGCGGAGGCCGGGCAGACCCCACATCTTGGTGAGGCTGCGCAGCACCAGCAGTCCCGGTTCGGCGAGGTGCGCGAGGGATTCGCGTTCGCCGGGCACGGTGTCGATGAACGCCTCGTCGACGACCACGGTCCGACCGGGCCGCAGCAGTTTCCGGATCTCGTCGGCCGGGTGCAGCACCGAGGTCGGGTTGGTGGGGTTGCCCAGCACGACCATGTCCGCCTCGTCGGGAACCTGGTCGGCGTGCAGCCGGTAGCCGTCGGCGGGGTCGAGGACGACGCGCTCGACCTCGACGCCGGCGTTGCGCAGGGCCAGCTCGGGTTCGGTGAACGAGGGGTGGATCAGCGCGGCCAGCTTCGGGCGCAGCGCGGGCAGCAGGGCGAATCCCTCGGCGGCTCCCGCCAGCACCAGGACCTCGTCGGGGTGCCGGTCGTGCCTGGTGGCGACGGCTCGGCGGGCGGCGTCGTCGGCTGCGGCCGAGGGGTAGGAACCGAGGTCGTCGAGGGCTTCGGCGAGGCGGGCGCGCAGCCACTCCGGTGGCCGCTCCAACCGCACGTTGACGGCGAAGTCGGCGAGTCCGCGCGCCGCGTCCACGTCACCGTGGTGGCGCAGTAGTTCCCGATCGTCCCCGCTCATCGGGGGCAGTTTAAACGTGCTCGTCGGAACGCTTCAGAGCACGGGGCGCGCTCGTCCGTACCCTCGGGGCGTGCATGTGTCTTTTATCTGTACGGGCAACATCTGCCGGTCGCCGATGGCGGCGCTGATCTTCGCCGAGGAACTGCGCCGAGCCGGGCTGGACTCGCAGGTCGAGGTCTCCAGCGCGGGCACCGGTCCGTGGCACGTCGGCGAGCCCGCCGATCCGCGCACCGAGAAGGTGCTGGCCGCCCACGACTACCCCACCGATCACGTCGCCGCGCAGATCGACGATCGGCACCTGGGCGCCGACCTGCTGGTCGCGATGGACGAGGGGCACCTGCGCGCGGTGCGCAGGCTGGCAGGTGATCCCGACCGGGTGCGGCTGCTGCGCTCCTTCGACCCGGACGCGGACGGGACCGAGGTGCCCGATCCTTACTACGGCGGGCCGAACGGGTTCGACGACGTGCTGGCGATCGTGGAGGCGGCGATGCCGGGGCTGGTGGCGTGGGTGCGGGAGCGGCTGTGATCGCTGACGAGGTCTCCCGGATCACCGGGCGCGGCGTCGCCGAGACCCGGCGGCTTTCGGGCGGGGACACCGCGGCGGCGTTCGCGGTCCGCCTCGACGACGGCACCGAGGTGTTCGCCAAGTCCACCTCGCCGTCGATGCCCGGCGCTGCCGAGGCGGAGGCGGCCTCGCTGCGCTGGCTCGCCGAGCCCGGTGTCGTCGCGGTGCCCGAGGTCTTCGGCGACGGCGCGAACTGCCTGGTCACCGAGCACGTCCCCAGCGCGTCGCCGACGGCGCGGGCGGCCGAGGAGCTGGGTCGGGGCCTGGCCCGGTTGCACGCCTCCGGGGCTCCGGCGTTCGGGACCGCGCCACCGGGCGGCCCCGCCGACGCCTGGATCGGGCTGGCACCGATGCGCAACGAGCCCGAGGACGACTGGCCGACGTTCTACGCCCGGCACCGGGTCCAGCCCTACGTGCGCCGCGCGGTCGACCAGGGGGCGCTGAGCTCGGAGCCGGCGACGGTGCTGGAGCAGGTCTGCGAGGACATGGCCGAGCTCGCCGGCCCGGCCGAGCCGCCGTCGCGGCTGCACGGGGACCTGTGGAGCGGGAACGTGCACTGGGGCTCGGAGCGGGCGTGGCTGATCGACCCTGCGGCGCACGGCGGTCACCGCGAGACCGACCTGGCGATGCTGCACCTGTTCGGGTGCCCGCACCTGGAGCGCATCGTCGCCGCCTACGAGGAGGTCAGTCCGCTGGCCGAGGGGTGGCGCGACCGGATCGCGCTGCACCAGCTGTTCCCGCTGCTGGTGCACGCGGTGCTCTTCGGCTCGGGCTACGGCGATCAGGCCGCCCGGTCCGCTCGGCGAGCGCTGGCGACGCGGTCACACTGAGACGGGGTCACAGACTCTCCCCTGGCGGGGCCGCCTACCGTGTGGGTGTGCGTCTCAAGTTCTTGCTGCGGCCCGGGTGGCTGGGTGCGATCGCGCTGGTGGTGGTGTTCGCCGCGTTGTGCTTCACGACGCTGGCGCCGTGGCAGTTCGGGCGCAGCGAGGAAACCGAGATCCGCAACAAGGCCATCGCGGAGTCCTTCCACGCCTCGCCGAAGCCGCTGAACGAGGTTCTGCCCGCAGGTCGCGCGCCCGACGTCACCACCGAGTGGTCGCAGGTGCTGCTGACCGGTCAGTACCTGCACGCGGACGAGACGCTGGCCTGGCAGCGCACGGTGCTCGGCGAGCCCGCGTTCGAGGTGCTCACGCCGTTCCGGCTGGACGACGGGACGACGGTGCTGGTCGATCGGGGCTTCGTGCGCCCGGTCAACGGCACCCAGGCGCCCGACTACGCCGCCGCGCCCTCGGGACCGGTGACGATCACGGCGCGGATCCGCGCCGACGAGACCGACAGCAAGCAGCGTCCGCTGTTCGACCACGACGGGCACCGCTGGGCCTACGCGGTCAACGCCGGGACGATCTCCGAGGGCACCGGCGTCCCGCTGCGCCCCGGCTACGTCGCGCTCGCCGAGGGCCAGCCGGGCGTGCTCGGCGCGCTGCCGCTGCCCCGGCTGGAGTCGGGGCCGTACTTCTCCTACGCCCTGCAGTGGATCGCCTTCGGCATCATGGCGATCATCGCCATCGGCTACCTCATCTACACCGAGCTCCGGCCCGAAGCGGCCCCGGCGTGGCGCCGGGAGGCCGACGAGGAAGCATCCGGCGACGGCCCCGAGCCCCGTTCCACCGCGGTCTCCCGCGACGGCGGGTCGCGCTACGCGGGATCGCACACCCCGACCCGGAAGCGCCGCCGCAAGCTCTCGGTGGCCGAGGCCATCGCCGAGGAAGAGCGCCGCGAGGCCGAATCCCTCAACAAGCCCACCGACTGACCGCTGCCACCGGCGTGGGCAGCGGGCGACCACGCCCCAGGCGTCGGAGTCAGCGGTCGCGGCGGAGGATGGCTGCGGTGGCCGCCACCGCCCCGGTGACCGTGCCGATCAGGCGGGAGAGCTCGACGCTGCGCGTCACGTCCCCGGCGTCGGCCGTGCGGCCCTCGCCCATGATCGGGCGCTGCTCGGTGACGTAGCCGTAGATGGTGCGCCCGCCGAGGCGGATCTCCAGGGCACCGGCGAAGGCCGCTTCGATCTGCCCGGCGTTCGGGCTCGGGTGGGCCGCCGCGTCGCGCCGCCAGGTGCGCCAGGCACCGCCGCCGGACCCGCCGACGACGGGTGCGCACACCGCGGTGAGCGCGGCGGCGAAGCGGGACGGCAGCAGGTTCAGCAGGTCGTCCAGCCGAGCCGACGCCCACCCGAACTCGCGGTAGCGCGGCGATCGGTGACCGACCATCGCGTCGAGCGTGTTGGCCGCCCGGTAGGCCATCAGCCCCGGAATCCCGGCGACGGCTCCCCACACCAGCGGCGCCACGACGGCGTCCGAGGTGTTCTCGGCGATGGACTCGACGGTGGCGCGGGCCAGGCCCTGCCCGTCGAGGACGGCGGCGTCGCGCCCGCAGAGGTTGCCGAGCCGGTCGCGCGCGGCGTCGATCTCGCCGGCGTCGAGCAGCCGCGCCATGGCGGTCCCCTCATCGGCCAGCGACGTGCCGCCCAGCACCGCCCAGGTGACCACCCCGGTCGCGGCCGCCTCCAGCACGGGGCTGCGGCGGGCGGTGCGCTGCACCAGGGCTCCGAGCACGGCGGTGCCGCCGACGAGCACGCCTGTGTAGACGATTCCCGCGGAACGGCGGTCCTGGTAGAGCGCCTTCTCCGCGGTCTGCGCCGCGCGTCCGAACAGCGCGACCGGATGTCCGCGCCGGGGGTCGCCCAACGCCGCGTCCGCCGCCACGCCGAGCAGCAGCCCGACCGCTCGTCCCGCGCTCACCGGCACCTCCAGCACCCGAAGGAAAGGATCTCGACCACCTCGAAAGCAGCACCGCACGCTACCCCGCGAGCGGCTGTGACCGATCACGGCATCCCAGGTGACCGGCTGTGTCCGGGCGACGGGATATCGTGGCGGACCGTGACGGCCCCTGATCACGAAGCCGATGTGCTGCGCGCCGGTGTCGCGGGAAACGCGACCGACGTGCCGCCACCTGCTGCCGAGACGCCGCTGGACGACGCCCAGCGCCTGCAGCTGTTCGTCTACCTGCAGGCCCCGGAGCACCGCACCTACCTGGCGATCATGCGGCTGTTCACCTCGACGCTGCTGGCGGACCTGTCGGCCGGTGAGGTCGCGGCCGCGCTGGCCGCGGCCGAGCGCGAGGGCCGGGTGGCCGTCGGGGAGTCCGATGTGGACACCGTGATCGACCGGCTCAAGCAGCTGGTCAAGTGGGGCAACCTGGTCGTCGGCCGTCGGGAGACGATCGCCTCCAGCATCGCCGAGTTCCAGCACGGCAGCGTCCGGTACCAGGTCAGCAAGCTCGCCGTCCGCGTCCAGCGGGACGTCGACGCGCTGCTGCGGGTGCCCGAGGGCGCCCGCGAGGTCTCGCGCGAGCTGCTGCCCGCGATCGACCGGGGGCTGGCCGGCATCGGCAAGGCCCTGTCGGACGCGCTGGCCGCCGAGCGCCACGACCCGAGCACCAAACCCGCGCGGCAGGCCCGCGAGCGGCTGGCGGAGCAGGTCACCACCGTGTTCCTGCAGCACGCCGAGCTCGCCGCCACGGTCCGCGACTTCTACGCCTACCTCGGCCAGGTGGTCACCCGCCACCAGCTGGCGCCCGACGAGATCTCCGGGTTCCGGAACCTGCTGGTCGAGTACATCCAGATGGTCGTGGAGGACGTGCTGCGGCACACCGAGACCATCGCCGGTTCGCTGGCCGGGCTGACCGGCGTGCGCGGCGAGCTGCTGCGGCTGCTCGGCCCGGCCGACCAGCTGGGCACCGACGTCGAGCGGGCGCGCGGGCGCACCCCGGCCGACTGGCAGGAGCTGACGGACTGGTTCGTCGACGCTCCCGGCCGTCCCAGCCAGGTCGCCGCGCTGCGGGAGGCGACCGCGCGCGCCATCGGTTCGCTGCTGGCCAGCGTCAAGCGCGCCACCTCCGGCGGCGGCCTGGTGCCCGGCAGGCGCGGCGAGCTGCTGAAGCTGGCGAAGTGGTTCGACCGCGCCGACGAGAGCACCTCGCACCGGCTCTACGCGGCGGCCTTCGGCCTGCATTCCGCGCGGCACCTGCAGCCCGCACCGGACTACGACTCCGACAACGACAAGGTGCCGTGGCGCGACGGCCCGGTGCAGGACGTGACGGTCAGCGTCCGCAGCCGCGGCGATCGCGGGGCGCGGGGCCGCACCTCGCGGGTGCTCGACGACCCGATGACCGAGGAAACGCTGCTGCAGCAGGCCCGCCAGGCCGATCAGCAGCGCAGCGCGGCCGTGGCCGAGCTCGCCGAAGCCGGTGCCGACGTGGGCCGGCGGACGCTGTCACCGGACGCGCTGGGCGTGCTGTGCGAGCTGCTGACGCTGGCGATGGCGCAGCGCGACGGCTCCGACGACAAGGGCACGGCGCTGGACCCGGTGCACCGGCTGCGCGTGACCATCCGTCCCGAACTCGGTCAGGACACCCGGATCTGCAGCGCGGCAGGCGAGTTGACGCTGCGCGACACGGTCCTGGAACTGGCCGGTGATGGCGGAGTGCCCGACCCCGAGGCACCTGCCCGAGGAGCCGCCCGATGATCTCGACGTTCGAAGAGCTCCCCGACATCGACGCGGCGAACGTCGTGCGCTGCGCCCGAGTGCTGCTGCGCAGGCCGCTGCTGCGGGCCGACGGCCCGGACGGCGACCTGCTGCCGATGATCTACCGCCAGCGGACCGCGCTGCAGGACGTCTTCTCCGGGCTGCTCGGCTACCGGTTGGTGGTGGAGCGCCGCTTCGCGCGGCTGTACAAGTCGGGTCCGGGCGAGGACGCCGGGCGCGGCGTGGAGTCGCTGAGCCCGCGCGGCTACGCCTACTTCGCGCTCACCCTGGCCGCGCTGACCGGCATCGGCCGCCAGGTGCTGCTGTCGCGGCTCGTCAGCGACGTGCGCGCGGCGGCGTCCGAGGTCGGCATCGAGATCGCCGACGACCCGGCCGACCGACGAGCGCTGACCGCCGCGCTGCGGCACCTGGTCGCGCTGGGCGTGATCACCGAGACCGAGGGTTCGGTGACCGCCGAGTCCACCGCCGAGGCGCTGATCACCATCGACACCGACATGCTCGGTCAGCTGGTCGCCGGCCCGCTGGCGGAGGCGAACGACCCGCAGCAGCTGGTGGAGCTGGCGTCGGCGGCCGGCCCGCGTCGGACCGAGCACGCGGTGCGGCGCAAGCTGATCGAGGACCCGGTCGTGCTCTACGCGGACCTGCCGCCCGAGCAGGCGACCTGGCTGCGCGAGCACGTCATCAACGAATCCCGCTTGCTGGAGCGGTTCTTCGGCCTGGTCGGCGAGGCCCGCGCCGAGGGCGTGGTGGTGTGCGATCCGGAGGACTACCTCACCGACCTCGCCTTCCCGGGCCCCGGCACGGTGGCGCGCATCGCGCTGCTGGCGCTGCCGGAGCTGCTGGACCGGGGCGAGCCGGACTCGGCGGGCAGGCATCCGGTGAGCTGGCAGGACTTCGCCGACGTCTGCGAGGACCTGGTCGCCGCGTACCCGTCGGCGTGGTCGCGGGCGGCCACCGAGGACCACCAGGACCTGGTGCGCGCGGTCATCGACCTGCTGGGCAGGCTCGGCCTGCTGCGCGAGTCGGAGGGATCGTGGTTGCTCAGCCCGGCGGCGCACCGCTGGCTCCCGCAGCCGGACGCGACACCGGCGCAGCAGCAGCGCGAACCCGAACCACCCGCGCCCGAGGCACCGGGCTGGTCATTGTTCGACGAGATGGAAGAGGCGGCCCGTTGAGCGCACACAACACCGAAGCGGCCGTTGCGGAGACCGCCAACCGGTGGCGACTGCACCGCGGCGGGATCGTCAACATCTGGCAGTACGCCGAGACGACGTTCGACCTCGACGGCGGACGCGCGATCTTCCAGGGCACCAACGGTTCCGGCAAGTCCCGGACCTTGGAGCTGCTGCTGCCGCTGTGCCTGGACGGCGACCTGCGGCAGCTGGGTTCCAAGGGCTTCGACACGGTCAGCATCCGGCGGCTGATGCTCGACGAGTACCCGGGCGGACCGAACCGCATCGGCTACGCCTGGATCGAGCTGCGCCGCGAAACCCCCGAGGGCGGCGAGGAATTCCTCACCTGCGGGCTCGGCGTGAAGGCGTCGAAGACCTCGCAGTCGATCAGCGACTCGTGGCGGTTCATCACCAGCCGCCGGGTCGGCATCAACCTGCACCTGGTCGGTGCGGACCGGGTTCCGCTGGGTGCCGCTCAGCTGCGGGAGCTGCTGGGCGCGGACTGCGTGCTCGATGACCAGTCGTTCCGCGCGAAGGTGGCCGCCACGGTCTACGGCGTGCCCGCCGCGCGCTACGGGGACCTGCTGCACCTGCAGCGCACGCTGCGCAACCCCGACGTGGGTCTGAAGGTGCTGGAAGGGCAGCTGGAGCAGATCCTGTCCGACGCGCTGCCGCCGCTGGACGCGGGCTTGATCGAGCGGCTGGCGACCTCGTTCGACGACCTGGAGTCGATCCGGGAGAACATCGTCCGGCTCACCGGCGCGGACAAGGCGCTGACGGCGTTCCTGTCGACCTACTCCGGTTACGCGTTCGGCGCGCTGCGCGACCGCGCGGAGGCCATGCGCATCGCGCAGCAGAAGCTGGCGTCGCTGCGCAAGGAGCTCGCGAGCCTGGACAAGCAGTTCACCGGCAAGCGCGAGGACCGGGAGACCGCGCAGCGCACCATCACCGAGCTGGAGCAGCGCGAGAGCGAGCTGGAGTCGAGCATCGACGCGCTGCGCTCCCACCCGGCCTACTCGGAGCTGCAGAACCTGCGCGACCGCGAGAAGCTGGTCGAGAGCTCGCGTGCCGCAGCGGTTTCCGCGCTCGACACGGCGACCCGGCACCGGGCGCAGGAGACGCGGTCGGCGGAGTCCGTCCTGGGCGTGCTGCGCAGGCTCGCCGGTGACGCCGAGGCCGCCGGGCAGGCCGCGACCCGCGCCGGGCAGCAGCTGGGCACCGCGGGACTGGGCGGTGCGGGCGTGCCGCAGCCGCCGCCGGTTCCGGCCGCCGAGCTGGTCTCCGAGTCCGATTCGGTGCGCACCTCACCGGAGCCGGACGCCGAACCGACCGATGTGGACCGCTACCAGCCGCCGCAGCTGGACGCCGACGCGCTGGCGTCTCAGTTCCGCGCCGTGGTGGGAAGTTCCGCGCAAGCCGCCACCGAGGCGCGGGAGCGCGCCGCGCTGACGCTCGCGCTGCACCAGCAGGCCCGCGAGCTCGACGCCGAGCAGGCGCAGGTGGCCGAGCTCCAGCGCAACGCCCGGCAGTCGCAGCTGACCTCGACCGAGGCCGCCGGCCGCCGCAACCAGGCGCAGCAGGAGCTCTCCGACGCCGCCGCGGTGTGGGTGGAGCTGGCCCGCAAGTGGGCCACCGAGTGGCCCGCCTCCTCCGAGGAGCCGGCCCCGGAACCGCCGAACGTCGAGGACCTGATCAACGACCGAGGCGCCAGCCGCAAGGCCCGCGAGCAGGCCCGGCAGTGGGCGCGTCCGCAGCTGCACGAGGCGCGGCGCGCGGTGTCGGCGGTGGAGCAGGAGATCACCGAGCTGCGCGCCGAGAACCGCATGCGCGAGGGCGAGCTCGCCGAGCTGCGCGCCGGTCACGAGCGCCGCCCGGACCTGCCCGCCTGGGCCGAGGCCGAGCGCGACCCGTCGCAGGGCCGGGCCTTCTACGAGCTGGTCGACTTCGCCCCGTCGCTGAGCGACGACGACCGCGCGGGCCTGGAGGCGGCGTTGCAGTCCAGCGGGCTGCTCAACGCCTGGGTCACCGCCGACGGCCAGGTGCCCGGCCTGGCCGATCTGCTGGCGGCCCCGGCCGCTCCGGTCGATCCGACGACCGGGGGCACGCTCGCAGCGCTGCTCTCCCCCGCCGCCGTGGCGGATTCGCCGGTGCCCCGCGAGCGGGTCGCCGGGCTGCTGGCGACGGTGTCGACCGGTGGTGGCACGGGACTGTCGGTGTCCACCGACGGGTCCTGGAAAGCCGGTGTGCTGAGCGGGACGTGGCGCAAGGACGCCGCCGAGTACGTCGGTGCCGGTGCGCGGGAGGACGCCCGGTCCCGCCGGATCGCCGAGCTGGAGGACGAGCTGGCCCGGTTGCGCGAGGCGATCGGTGAGGCCGAGCGGCGCCAGCGCGAAGCCGGTGAGCACGCCGCTGCGCTGGAGCAGCACTTGGAGGTGTTCCCCGACGACGGCGAGCTGCTGACCGCGCAGGCGAAGCTGGCCACCGCGATCGAGACCGCGGAGGACGCCGAACGCCAGGTCGTGCAGCTGCGCGAGCAGCACCTGGAGGTCGAGCAGCGCTGGCAGGCCTCGCAGTCCGAGCTGGTCCGCTCCGCCGGTGAGGCCGGGCTGCCCGCCGAGACGCAGGCGCTCGACGCGGCGCACCGGGCGGCCGTGGAGGCGCGTTCGGGGATCGACGCGCTGCGCGAGGCCATCGAGTCGCGCTGCCTGCCGACGCTGGCCGAGCTGCGCGAGATCTCGCTGCACCACGACGTCGCCGTGGCCGACCGGATGGAGGCCGAGTCGCAGGCCGAGCGCCGGTGCGCCGAATACGCCGAGCAGGCGGGCGGTCTCAGCGAGCTGACCTCGGCGGTCGGTGGCGCGGCGCAGGAAGTCGCCGACAAGGTCAGCGGTTTCGAGCGCGAGCGGGCCGAGCTGCGGGAGAAGCTGCCGCAGGAGCGCGAGCGGATCAGCACCCTGCGCGAGGCCGCCGCCCGGTTGGAAGCGCAGCTGGAGAACAAGCAGGCGCAGCTGGCCGGACGCGAGCAGGACGCCGAGTCGACGACCACCGCTTTCCGCCAGGCGCTGGGCATCCCGGGGCTGTGGACGGCGGCCGACGTCGCCGAGGAGGTGCCCGGCGAGCTGGAGGAGGCCGCCGAGCTGCTGGCCGGTTCCGACCGCAAGGGCTCGACGGAATCGACGGTGCTCAACCGGTTGCAGACCCTGCAGCACTCGCTCAGCGGCAACTACGACATCACCGCCTCCGACCACCACGGCCTGCTCACCGTGACCGTCACCGGCGAGGAGGGCCCGCAGCCGGTCGCCGAGGCCGCGCGCCGGGTTTCCGAGCGGCTCGGCGAGCAGCGCGGATATCTCAACGAGCGCTACCAGTCGATCTTCGCGGACTACCTGATCCGGGACTTGGCTGAGCGGCTGCGCGGGCAGATGACCATCGCCGAGGACCTGTGCAACAGGATGAACGAGGTCCTCGACGGCGCGCGGTCCAGCCAGGGCGTGCACGTCCAGCTGGACTGGCAGCCGTCGGCGGCGCTGGGCGACGACATCAAGCAGGCCATCGATCTGGTGCGCACGCCGTTCGCGAACCGCAGCGATGACCAGGACGCGCTGCTGCGGCGGGTGTTCACCGACCTCATCGAGTCGGAGCGCGACAGCGCCTCCGGCGGCTACGCGGAGATCCTGTCGCGGGCGCTGGACTACCGGTCGTGGTTCGCCTTCACGGTGCGGGTGCGCGACACGGGGCCGGACAGCAAGCCCCGCGTCCGCCGCCTGCGGCAGCTGTCCTCCGGCGAGACGCGGCTGATCTCGTACGTGACGCTGTTCGCCGCCGCGGCGGCGTTCTACGACGCGGTCAGCGTGGCCTCGGACGGGCGCGGTCCGCTGCGCCTGGTGCTGCTGGACGAGGCGTTCGAGCGGCTCGACGATCCGACGATCGCGCGGATGCTGGGCCTGCTGGTGGATCTGGACATGGACTGGCTGATCACCTGGCCCAGCGGCTGGGGCGTGTCGCCGAAGATCCCGAAGATGCACATCTACGACGTGCTGCGCCCGCGCAGCGGCCACGGCATCGCGACCACGCACACCACCTGGACCGGCACGGACCTGCAGCGTCCGAACGCCTGACCGGGAAATCAGATCGGAGGTTTCGCCGTGGCGGGCATGGACGAGGTCCGGGACGCGCTCGACGTCGCGGAGTTGCAGGGCCTGTGGGCGGCTGCGCGGGAGGCGATGTCGGGCTCGAAGCCGACGTTCCGGCTGGAGCTGCCCGACGACGCCACCCGCGCGGCGGTCGGTGAGCTCTACGGGCGCCCGATGTGGGGTGAGGGCACCCGGATCAGCGTGTCCAAACTGGACGAATCGCTGCGGAACCGGTTCGGCGTCGGGCTTTCCCAGGTGATCGAGGCGCTGCACGGCTCGGTCGCGGTGGCCGAGCCCGCGCCGGAGTCGGCCGACGAGCTGCTGCCGGTGCTCGACGAGCACGGGCTCGCGGGCGCGTCCTGGGCGGTGCCGTGGTTGCGGTGGATGCGGCAGTACGGGCGGATCGCCGAGTCCGAGCTGACCGGCATCACGCACGCCGCCGCCCGGGTGCTGACGGCGATGTCGCTGACCGAACCGCCGCGTTCCTGGACCTCGCGGGCGGCGCTGGCGGGGCGGACCGGCTTCCCGCACTCGCTGGACGACGGGACCGCGCTGAGCAGGGTCGTGCTCAAGGCCGCGGCGCTGGCCCAGGGCATCGACCCTCCCGGCAACGAACGCGACCGCAGGGCCCTCTGGGAGCGCTGCGGCGTCGCTCCCGACGCCGTGTCGTCCACGGTCCTGACCTGGGCGCTGCCGGTCTCCGGCGACGATGCCTGGTCGGCGGGGGTCCGCGCCCGCACCGAACTCGGACTGCCCGCGCACCTGACGCACCTGGACCTGGACGCCGCCCCGGCCCGGCTGGTCGCGGACGGGACGGCGATCGCGGTCTGCGAGCACCCCCGCGTCTTGGAGGCGGCCGTCCGAGAGGGCCTGCGCCACCCGGTGATCTGCCTGTCGGGCCTGCCCTCGACGACGGCCCGCGAACTGCTCGACCGGTTGTCCGGCGACGGGGCCGTCCTGCACGTGCACACCGACTTCGACTGGCCGGGCATCGCCGCCGCCCTCACGGCGCAGCGCCACGGCGCGACGCCCTGGCGCATGTCCGGCGACGACTACCGCGCGGCCCTCGACCGAGCGGCCCAGGACCGCACGGACCTCCCGAACCTCATCGGCAGCCCGGTCCCCACTCCGTGGGACCCCCAGCTCGCCGATCTCATGTCCACCACGTCCCGGGCCATCGAGGAGGAGCAGACGCTCGAGCCCCTCCTCACCGACCTCCGCAACGGCCTCTGACCCGGCCGACTCGAACTTCGCGCGAAACTCGAAATCCCGTTCGGGGTCAGAAGCGCCGGTACATGACGTGGAGGCCTACGTAGCCGCGGGTCGGGTGGTGGAAGGCCTCGGGCAGGGTCGTGGCGATCTCCATGCCGAGGGACTTCCACAGCTCGACGGCGCGGGTGTTGGTCTCGACAACGGCGTTGAACTGCATCGCCCGGAACCCGTCCGCCTCGGCCCGCTCCAGCACGTGACGCCCCAGGGCGCGGCCGACACCGCGTCCGCCGGTGTCCGGGTCGACCATGAAGCTCGCGGTCGCCACGTGCGCGCCCGGACCCTCGCGGTTCGGACCGCAGATCGCCGTTCCCAGCACCCGGCCGTCCTCGACGGCCACCACGGTTCGCCACGGCGGGGCCGGGAACCACCGCTCCCGGGCCCGCTGCTCGTCGAGGTCCCGCTCCCACGAGAACGTCTCCCCCGCGAGCACGATCTTGCGCATGAACGGCCAGATCGCATCCCAATCCGCTGCTGCGGCCTCCCTGATCTCCATGCGTCCAGCCTCGACGATCGACCGCTCGGGTGCCAACCGTTTTCCAGCCCGGCTTCGGCGTCCGTTTCAGGTAGTTTCCCGGTATGCCGTTGGTGGTGGAGTTCGCCGCGCAGGAGCCGGAGTGGCTGGCGCGCTGGTGGGCCGAGGTGCTCGGCTGGACCGTGGTCGGCGAGGCGGAGGTGCGGCCCGACGGGCCTGGCGTGCCGCTGCGGTTCGTCCCCGCCTCCGAGCCCAAGACCAGGCAGAACGACGTGCACCTGGACCTGCGCAGTGAGTCGCACGGCGACCAGACCCACCTCGTGGAACGCCTGTTCAACCACGGAGCGCGGTTCGCCGACATCGGGCAGAGCACCGAGGTCCCGTGGGTGGTGATGGCCGACGTGGAGGGCAACGAGCTGTGCGTCCTGGAGCCGCGCAAGGTCTACGCCTACACCGGCCCGCTGGCGGCGGTGGTCGTGGAGACCACCGACCCCCGCGAGCAGGCCAGGGCGTGGGCCGAGGAGCTCGACTACGACATCGTCGCCGAGCACGGCGAGTTCGCCTCCCTGCGCCCACCCACCGGTGAGGGCCCCTACCTGGAGTTCCTGCACAACGAGGAGCCCCACCCGGGCATGCTCAGACCGCTCTCGCACTGAGCGAGACGCGCCTCAGGCGGGTTCGATGATCTTGACGCCGTGCAGGCGGCGGATGAAGTCCCTGCCGAAGGCGGTCGAAGGGGTGTGCGCTCCCGGGCTCGGGGAGTCGGCCGCGAGCGCGTTGACCGCGCGGAGCACCGAGTCGGCGGTCATGTCGTAGGTGTCCGGCCCGATCAGCGCGGCCGACACCGAGCGGCCGGCGTCGTCGGTGGCTTCGGCGTAGACCTCGACCCAGCTGTGCGAGCGGGTCCCCTTCCCCGGCCCCTTGACGAAGGCACCGATCGCCGCCTTGCCCGCCCGCTGGACCGGGGACGATCCGAGCACCTGCTGCCCGACCTTCCCGAGCCCGTCGCCGAGGTCGGGGATCGGCAGCCGCGCGAACGTCGTGATCGTGCCGATGCCGGTGCTGCGGTAGGCGGTCGCCACGTCTCCCCAGGGCAGCGAGGTCACCTGGCGCGGTCCGGACGGGAACGCCACCTCGCGGCGTCGCCACGCCATCGGAACGGTGCGCAGTGCGCCGTCGACCCGGACGCGTCCGCCGAGAGCGGCACCTTCCAGCGCGCTCTTGAGCGTGCCGGGGCTGATCCGCCCGCCCGCCTGGAAGGCCAGGTCGAGGCTGGTGGCGCCGGGGAGCTCGGCGGAGACCATGGCGGCGAGGCAGTCGGTGGGCACCACGTCGAACCCGGCGCCGGGCAGCAGCACCACACCGGCCTCGCGGGCCTCGGCGTCGCGGGCGAAGATCGACTCGAAGACGTCGATCTCCCCGGTGATGTCCAGGTAGTGGGTGCCCGACCGCAGGCACGCCTCGACCATCGGCGCCGAGGTCGCCGAGAACGGCCCGGCGCAGTGCGCGACGACGTCGATGTCGTGCAGCATCTCGGCCACCCGGGCCGGTTCGGAGAGGTCGAAGATCCGCGATTCCAGTCCGCGCGGAGCGGCGAACGCGGCCACCTTGCCCGGGTCGCGGCCGGCGACCACCGGGCGTTCGCCGCGCTCGACGGCCAGATCGGCCACCAGCCGTCCGGTGAAGCCGTTCGCACCGTAGATCATCCAGGTCATCGCGGTCCTCTCGCCGTGCTCACCCCGCTAACGAACACCGCCGCGCGTGGTCACGGGTTGCCCGGCGTATCCCCGATCACCCGTTCAGCGCGATGAGGGAGTCGATGATCAGCCAGCCGCCGAAGAGGACGAACAGGGCGGTGGCGCCGTAGCGGACGGCCTTCTCCGGCAGGTGGCGCCCGAGCAGCAGCCCGACGCCGATCGCCAGCGCGTCGGCCAGCACCATCCCGATCGTCGAGCCGATCCAGGTGCCGAGCCAGTCGTGGTGGGTGGCGAGGGTCACGGTGGCGAGCATCGTCTTGTCGCCGAGCTCGGCGAGGAAGAACGCCAGCGTCACCACCATCACCGCGGAGCCGAACCGGCGGTTGGCCCTGCGCTCGTCGTCCTCGGTGAGGTGATCGCCGCGCAGCGTCCAGGCCGCGAAGAACAGGAAGGCGATTCCGGCGATCAGCGCGATCCACTCGGTCGGCAGCAGTTCACCGAGACCGAATCCGAGCGCCACCGAAATGGCGTGGACGGCAGTGGTGGCCACGGTGATGCCGAGCAGCACCTGCCACCACCGATAGCGGGTGGCGAACGTCATCGCCATCAATTGCGACTTGTCTCCGAGTTCTGCCACGAAAATGGCAGCGGAGCTCAAGGCAACACTACCGAGCATGGTGAGACACACCTTCCAGCAATTCCGAAGGTCTCGCCCACCTCGAACGCAAGGCTCGCGACCGGGTGCGAGAACGGCGCACCATCATGTCGACCGCGAATTCGCGGACTACTCCCCTTCAATTGAAGATGACCTTACCGGCAACATCGGAATCGTAAAAGCGCGGGGCGCGGAGGAATTTCCATTTCCATTTCGCCAAACGCGCTTTTCGGCGTTCCGCAAAGTCGAATGCGCCGGAGCGATGAGAGCGGGGTCACCGCTGGGGCCCGGAACAACACCGCGGCGCGGTCCGTTGAACCCGTTGGTCGATGCGTTCCGTGTCCCCGGGCCTCATCAACCGCCTTCGCGGAATACCGTCCGGCTGGAGCCGCGTCGCGCCTATCGCCGAGAGGCGACCGGCGCATCGACCCCTACCAACGCGAGGCCGTCGCTCCTTCTCCTCGGAGCGACGGCCTCGCCTGGTTCTTGCCAGGACCCGGAGGTCAGAACGGCTGCTCGTCCGGTTGGCAGACCTCGCCCGGCTGCGGGATGCGCAGGTCGATCAGGTAGTCGGCGGCACGGCTGTCGGCGCAGGAGCTGTCACCGAGGATGCAGTGCCCGAAGGCGTCGACGCTGACCAGGCGCGCGTTGCCCAGTTCCCCCTCCATCCGCCGGGAGAACTCGTACCGGGTCGCCGGGTCGTAGAAGTTGCCGAACAGCAGCACCGGGTTGGCCGCCCGGTTCTCCCACGGGCCGCGGTGCACGTCGGGGCTGGTCGGCGGCCACTGCGAGCAGCCGGCGAGATCGCTGAACGCCTGGGTGCGGCCGAAGGTCGGCGACTCGGCCTCCCACTGCGCGGCGATGGCCGGAACCCGCTCCGGCGTCTTCGGGATCGGCTTGTCGGTGCAGTTGACCGCGAAGTACGAGTCGTCGACGTAGGACTCCGCGGCGTCGCCGCCGTCGAAGCGGTGCTTG
Organism: Saccharopolyspora karakumensis; assembly: GCF_004349225.1. Classification (NCBI taxonomy): domain Bacteria; kingdom Bacillati; phylum Actinomycetota; class Actinomycetes; order Pseudonocardiales; family Pseudonocardiaceae; genus Saccharopolyspora; species Saccharopolyspora karakumensis. The sequence goes on along the minus strand of NZ_SMLA01000003.1, from coordinate 202,124 downwards.
CCGGAGGGCAGGTGCAGCACCCGCAGCAGGTCGGGGATCAGCCCGGCCTCGGGGTGCAGCTGCAGGTGCAGGGCCTGCAGATCGCTCGCCAGCTGCCGGAACTGCTCCGGGTCGTACAGCGCGCTGCTGACGCCGTCGGTGAACTGGTCCAGGGTGATCTTCGAGTCGTCGGGCATGGTGATCGGACCCCGCCGCAGGACGTCGCGGATCTCGTCGAACTTCGCCCGCACGTCGCCTTCGCCGAACGCGCACTTGCTCGCCTCGGCGGCGCAGCGCTGGAGGAAACCGTCCAGCGCGAGCTCGAAACCGCCGGCCCGCTCCCGGTCGTACTGCACGCCGTCAGCGGTGCGCAGCGCCGGATCGACGTTGCCGTCGAGCACGATCGCGCGGCTGCGCTCCGGGAACGTGGCGACGTAGGTCGCACCGAGCAGCGTTCCGTAGGAGAAGCCGACGAAGTTGAGCTGCTCGTCGCCGACTCCGGCGCGCATCAGGTCCAGGTCGCGGGCGACGTCGGCGGTGCTCATGTGCCGCTGCAACTCGCCCGCGTTCTTCGCGCAGGCGTCGCCGTAGTCGCCGTAGGCGTCCATGGTGCTGCTGATCTGCTCGCCGGTGACCGGCACCGACGACATGCGGCCCAGCACCTTCTCCGCCTGCTCGGCGTTGCTGAAGCAGCGCATCCGGGTGCTGCGGTCGACGCCGCGCGGGTCGAACCCGATGATGTCGAAGCGCTTCAGCACGGCGGGGTCGAAGCGGTCCACGGCGCCGACCGGCATGGCGAACCCGGCACCGCCGGGGCCACCGGGGTTGAGGAACAACGAGCCGATTCGTCCCTTTTGCTCGGTCGCGGCCCGGCGCATCATCGCGATGTCGACCGCTCCCCTGCCCGGATCGGCGTGGTCGACCGGAACCGGGTACTCCGCGCAGCTGAACAGATGCCGTTCGGTGATCGGAACTTCTTCGAGCGCGGCCCGATCGCACGGTCCCCAGGACACCGGCGACGCCTGCGCCACCGACGTACCCGCGACCACGGCGGTCCCCGTGACCAGCGCGCTCGCCGCGACGGCCAGCGTTCTGCGTAATCGCACGCGTCGCTTCGCCACGCGCACCCTCCTCTTCTCGGTTGGCTGATCTTTCGCAGATCAAACAATCCGAAGAGGATCTTCGACACCGCAGAACGCACGAATCCCGTTTCGCGACAACACGGTTTGATAACCGCCCCAGTAGCCTCTTTCGGGTACCGATCGAGCCGAGGTGGTTTCAAATCCCCGATCCGCCCCTAGGATCACGCCGCGTGATGCCTCCGTTGAAAGCTGTTGCAGAGGGCCACCGGCGGCTGCTCGGCCTCACCGCCATGCTCACCGATGAGCAGGTGGCCGCCCCCTCACTCCTGCCGGGCTGGTCCCGCGGGCACGTGCTGGCACATCTGACCGACAACGCCCGGGCCTTCGCGCGGGTCTGCTCGCTGGCGCTGAACGGCGAACTCGTCGACGCCTACGAAGGCGGGCAGGCCGAGCGCGACGCCATCATCGAAGGGCTGTCGGGCGGGAACGCCTTCTCCCACCACGACGGCCTGAACCGCCACATCGGCGTGCTCGAAGCCGTCTGGTCGCACGCCTCCCCCGCCGACTGGGAGCGCCCGGTGCGCTTCCGCAACGGCGAGCTGTCCGAGATCGTGCTCATGCGCTGGCGCGAGGTGTGGATCCACCTGGTGGACCTGGACCTGGGCGTCGGAGCGCAGGAGTGGACCGAGGAGTTCTGCCACCACGTCATCGAATTCCTGCTCCCCCGCCTGCCGACCGGTGTCGCGCTGCGACAGACCGACGGACCGCGCCGCTGGTCCGCCGCCGGTGAGATCAGCGCGGTGACCGACACCGAGATCACCGGCAGGGCGCAGGATTTGGCGGCGTGGCTGGCCGGGCGGCCCGGCCAGCGACTGCCCACCGGCGACCTGCCCGACCTCGGCCCGTGGCCACCGCACCCCGCCCCCGCCGACCGATCCCGGCTCGCCGCCGGTTAGGAGCAGTCCGGGGATGCGGCGGAGCCGCATCCCCAAGGCACTGGGGCTGCCGCGGGTTCTTCAGCGCCTTCGTGGCGGTTACGCCGTGACGCCGCGTACGACATGATCACGGAGCGGCGCACGAAGTCCGCGGAGGCGCTCAGGTACCCGCACCACCCGCGAAGCACTTCCTCGGCAGCTCTCAGTCCAGGCCGGAGAACAGATCGGTCTCCCAGTCGAAAGGACCTTCGCCCGGTCCCCGCTCGCCTCGGACCAGGACGAAGTGCTCGCGGCCGAATTCGGGGTCGTTGACCATCTTCGCGAAGAAGCCGTCGTCGTCGATGTTGACCTGGCTGCGGTAGGTGCGCAGGGCCGCGAGCTTGTTGGCGTGGAACTCGCGACCGTCGATCTGCGTGGTCAGGTCTTCATCGGGGACGGTGCTCGGCTCGAAGGCGGCGACCGCCTCCTCGGACAGCAGGCCCTCGTCGACCGCGCGCTTGAGCAGCGAGCGCGGCATCGCCGTCCAGTACACCTTGGGAACGTCCCACGCCTCGCCGAGATCCGGTTCGTAGTCCGGGTCGGCGGCGGGGCCGAGGGCGCCCATGAGCGCCTTGTGGGCGGCGATGTGGTCGGGGTGGCCGTAGCCGCCGTTCTGGTCGTAGGTGACGGCCACCTGCGGGCGCTCGGCGCGCAGGACCGCCACCATGGCGCGGGTCACCTCCGCCGGGTCGGCGGTGGCGAAGGCGCCCTCGGCGTTGTTGGACTCCTCCCCTGCCATGCCGCTGTCGTGGAACCGGCCGGGGCCGCCCAGCCAGTGCTGGCGGATGTCGCCGAGCTCGACCAGGGCGCGCTCGATCTCGCCGCGCCGGTACTCCCCGAGCGCCTGGGGGTTGTCGCGCAGGTGGGCGAGGTCGTCATCGATGACCTCGCCCAGTTCTCCGCTGGTGCAGGTCACGAGGCTGACGGTGGCGCCTTCGGCGCTGTAGCGGGCCATGGTGGCGCCGGTCCCGGTGGCCTCGTCATCGGGATGGGCGTGAACCAGCAGCAAACGGCGATCGCTCATGTAATCCGAGAGTAGCGACTGACACCGACAGGGGCGGGCGATGTGGCGTTCGTCGCGCGCTCACGGCGCCTTCGGCACGAGCACGACCCACACCTGGCCGGGTGCGAACCGCATCGGTTCGCCCGCCTCGGTGGTCAACGACGTGCCCGCTTCCGGCGCCGGTCGGTTCCAGTGCGCGTTGAACTTCAGCCCGTCGCGCAGCACCACGGCTCGCCCACTGCCGACCGTCTCGGCGAACGGCGAGACGTTGCCCGACACGTCCTGGAACGGCGAGCTGAACACCGGGACTTCTTGCAGCACAACGGTGCTCGCGGCACCGCGGCCGCTGTCGGTGGTGACGTAGGGCCGCCCGTCCATCGACACCAGCCAGCGCGCGCCGTCCCAGTCGAACCCGACGCGCGCGAAGCGATAGGCGATCTCCTCGTGCCCGGTGGGCACCCCGCCGGCTGCCGGGGCGGGCCCGAAGACCAGCGGTGAGGCCGGTGACCAACCGGCACCGGGCGGCAGCCGGTCGGTCCGGGCGAACAGGTTGTGCGGAGCCGCGCCCGAACCCCGGTAGAACGCACCGGGAATCGTCTGCTGCGAGGCGTTGTTGACCGAGGAACGCCCGATCTCGGGCAGGAGTTCCGGCGCGGCGCCGGAGAAGGCGAGCGTGGGTCGGCCGAACTGGGGAAGCAGGCGCAGATCGGTCTGCCGCGCGCTCCGCACCGGGCCGACCACGGGCGGCGTGCGCGAGGCGAAGACGCCGATCAAGCGGCTGATCCCGGCCTCGACCGGCTCGACGTAGATCACGTCCGCGGCACCGGTTCCGGTGTGCGGGCGGGCCTGCGGGGCGTTGTCGATCTTGACCGCGAGCACCGGAGGTCCGGGCGGCGGTGGCGGTGGCGGCGGCGGTTCAGGTGCGGGTTGCGGCACCGGGTCGATGACCGGCAAGGACACGGTCTCGGTCGGCTGCAACGCCAGTCCCGCGACGACCAGCAGACCTGTCGACACCAGGGTGCCGATCACGCGCAAAACCCACATCGCCCCTCCACCGCGTAGCCTCACCCGGCCTGCGGAGGAGAACAAGCGGCCGAACGGCCCAGCTTCAGGGCTGCCGGCGCACGATCTCCTCGATCATGGCGGTGATCCGGGATTCCGACGTCCGCTTGTCGACGCCGAAGCCGGACAGGAGACCGTCGCCGTCCTCGTGCTCCAGCAGCGCGAGCAGGATGTGCTCGGTGCCGACGTAGTTGTGGCCGAGCCGCAGGGCCTCGCGGAGGGTCAGCTCCAGGACCTTCTTCGCGGAGGCGTCGAAGGGGATCAGCGCGGGCGGCGTCTCGACGCCACCGGGAAGCGCGGCGGTGGCGGCCCCGCGGACGGCGTCGAGGTCGACGCCCTGAGACTGGATCACCTTGGCCGCCACGGCTTCCGGCTCGCCGATCAGGCCGAGGACCAGGTGCTCCACCCGGATCTCGTCGTTTCGGGCCTCGCGCGCGGCTTCCTGCGAGAGCACGACGACGTTGCGCGCGCGTGGCGTGAACCTGCTGAAACCGGCGCCGGAATCGAGGCCCGGGTCGTCAGAGCCCTTGGCCACGAAGCGCTTCTGCGCGGCTTGCTTCGACACCCCCATGCTGTGCCCGATGTCGGTCCAGGACGCGCCGGACCGGCGGGCCTGGTCGACGAAGTGACCGATGAGGTGGTCGGCGAGCTCACCGAGGTGGTCCGCGACGATCACCGCCCCTTCCAGTTGGGAGAGCGCGTCGTCGTTGGCCTTCTTGATCCCCTCGATGAGGTCGTCCAGCCGGATGGTTCCCGGGATCTGCTGCGTGTCCGTCATGCGTCAACCATAGGTTGACGTTCGGCGGCTCGTCAACTGTCGGTTGACGAAATCGACGGGGTGGAGCGCCCGGCGGTAGCGTCGGAACGACGGAGGTGAGCGCGGATGTCCGAGGAAGAGGACTCGGAATGCCGAGGATGCAGCGGCACGGGCAACATCAAGGTGGCCCGGCGGTTCCTGGCGCTCGACACCGGCGAGGTGTCCACGGTGATGGCCTTGGGACGCTGCCCCTACTGCCGGGAAACCCCGGGCCGACAGCGAGGCGGCGGGCCGCCCGTGTGAGGATCAACCCCATGTCGGACGAGGGTGGCGACGACGCCGGTATCGAGGCCAACGGGCCCAACGCCCTGTGCTTCACCTGCGGCGGCCTCAAGAAGATCAGCGATCCGCGCCTCTACATGATCCAGGCGACCGAGGAAATGCAGACCGGCATGACCATGGCCGAGTGGCGCACCTGCCCCCAGTGCACGGGCAAGGGCTACATCCGAGGCATCGAACCCCCCGCCTGAGAATCCGCTCCCCTTCCGGGAAGGCGCCGCGCGTTTCAGCGCAGAAGGTGAACGGGCCGGATCGGAGGTGGGGGGAATCACTCCGTCCGGCCCGCTCAATCCCCACTGGGGGATTCACGAGCCGGGACCCCGGGGAACGGGGGCCCGCCTCGCTTCCGCTGACCGGGGGTCCGACTGGGGGTTCGGTCCGCGCCCGGTCAGGGCGGGCCGCGCAGTGGTGCGGCCCGCGTCTCCGCTCCCCACGCCCGCGGCGCACAACGAGGAGCGGAGGTCGGGGAAGGCAGGGTCGTGCACGGGTCCGCCGCTTCTCGGGCGCGGCGAACCGCGGTCGGCAGTTCGTGGTGACGGCGAGAGCGGCGTTGCGCACCTGTCCGGGTGGCCGGCTTCCCGCGGAACGCTCCCAACGACACCGCGGAAGCTTCAACCATTGTGTCGGACATGACGCGGAGTTGTTAGCGGTGACCGCGGATAGTCGCGTCACACGTCATGCCCGCCGCACCCGCGCAACACCTCGCCGTCACCGGGCGAACACCTGTCGTTGGCCTGCCGATGCAGCGCGGGCACCCGGCGAACCCGGGCGCCCGCAGCGCGAAAGCGCTTGTCAGAGACCGCAGTCCGGCGCGGACCAGGTGTCGGCCCCACCGGCGACGTGCACGTGGTCGTCGTGGCCGGGGTAGCCCGGTCCGAGGATCTCCCCGAAGCCGTGGTCGCGGGCCTGCAGCGCCAGCGCGCAGAAGCCCTGCGACCCGGCGCCGAGGTCGGCGGCGTCGCCGTAGAGGTGGCGGCTGTTCGGGGCGCCGCCGACGGAGTCGTTGCAGGAGACGCTGCGGAAACCGCCGTTCACCTGGATCGCCGCGTCACCCATCGCGTGCCGCATGGCCTGCAGCTTCCACATGGTCACCAGCGCGTTGGCCTTGGCCTCGTCGGCCGAGAGCTTGCCGCCGGACCAGTCGGAGTTGCAGGTGTTGAGCTCGGAGTAGTCGAAGTTGACCGGCGAGCAGTCGTCGTCCTGCAGCTCGTAGATCTTGGCGAAGGTCGACTCGCCGGCGACGCCGTCCGCGGGCAGGCCGTAGGCCTGCTGGAACCGGACGACGGCATCCTGGGTGCCGGGGCCGAAAACGCCGTCGATGGCGAGGTTTCCGCCGCTGCCGGGGTAACCGGCCACCCTGATCTGCAGGTTGCGCACGTCGTCACCGGAGGCGCCCTCGCTGAGCGTCTTGCTCCAGGAGTAGCAGCCGTCGGCGGTCGGCGCGGGAGCGGCCGGGGACGAGACCGCCACTGGCGCGACGAAGGATGCGACGGCACCGGCCACGAGGGCGGCGGTCACACCGGCTAATCGGGTCTTCATGCGGGACACCTCTCGCTGCAAAGGATCATCTGCAGCTGCGGATACTCCCGGACGAGACCTGCGAACTCGCCGTTCTGTCAGGAATTCACCACAGAAGCCACGCTCCGGTCGAATCCCGCCGTCCAGACGGCCGACCCGCCGCGGCACCGGCGGCCCACACCCCACCCCGCAGCAACCCCTAGCGCGGGGCGCCGCTTCAGGTCGTCAGGGGACGCACGGTGAGGATCTGCTCCGCGTGACCCACCGGGCCGTTGACGTCGTGCAGATCGGTGCTGGTCAGACCTTGACCGCTGGAGCCGAAGGTGACCCGGGTGTCGAGACCGGTCCAGCCGCCCTCGGGCTGGCGGTGGAGGTGGATGGTGAGGTCGACGTTGGGGAACATCCACTTGGTGGGTTCCTGGCGCACGGCGATGCCGTTGGCGGTGTCGATCAGCGCGACGAACGAGGCCAGCGGGCTGGCCTCCTCGCCCTCGACGAGGTCGTGTGCGGTGGACACCCACGCGGTGGTGCGGCCGGGCTCCGGCCGACCGACGACGCGGGTGTGCAGCGACTCGATGAAACCGCCGGACCACACCGAATCCATCGCCCACGGCTCCAACTGCTCCGGCGGGGTCAGCGCGTCCGGCCCGCCACCGGCGACGACGTCGGTGTCCACGGCCGCCAGCAGCCAGGCGCGGGCCCGCACGACGGCCCGCCCGCCGATGACCACGGTGGCCTCGGTGAGCTCGATGGTCTTGCCGGGCCGGACGGTCTCGACGCGGACGTCGAACTCCTCCAGCGCGATCTTGCCGAGGATGTCGAAGCTGATCCGGCTCATCAGCAGCTCCGGACGCCCCTCAGCGGCCCGGGCCTGCTCGATGGCGTGCACGATGAGCCCGCCGAGGGGGCTGAAGTGCTGCTCATCGGTCCGCCAAGCCCCGCCCACGTGCGCGGTCGGCTTGTACCGGCCCTCCCCGGTGCGCTCGAAGTACCCGGACCTGTCCCCAACCGTCTCGACCAACGAACTGCGCTCCCCCGTTCAGCGGAATGTGCCGCCCCAGGATATGGGCCGACCGCACCCGCAAGACCCAAACAGGACCGGAATCACGACGGGCTACCAGGTGCCGCGAAACCTACGACCTCAACACAGCGTTCCGTACATCCAGATGTACCTTTCGCTGCATCAGGGGTGAACGTTTCGCTGCACCGACGGGCCCGTCCGAGGGAGTCAGCAGCACGACCTGACGCCGAGAGGAGTCGTCGCGGATGACCGATGACCAGCACCTGCCCGAGCGGAGCCGCATCGTGCAGCAGCAGCTGTCCGACGCGGGGGTGGCCGCTCAGGTGCGCGAACTGCCCGACTCCGCGCGCACCGCCGCCGAGGCCGCCGCCGCGCTCGGATGCGAGGTCGGCGCGATCGCCAGCAGCCTCCTCTTCCTCGCCGACGAGCAGCCGCTGCTCGTGATGACCAGCGGGCGCCACCGGGTCGACACCGACCTCCTCGCCGAGAACGTCGGCGCCGGCGAGATCCGGATGGCCTCCGCGAAGCAGGTCCGGGCCGTGACCGGCCAAGCCATCGGCGGGGTGGCGCCGGTGGGGCACCCGTCCCCCGTGCGCACGGTCATCGACGAGGCGCTCAGCGACTACGCGACGATCTGGGCCGCCGCCGGCACGCCGCACACCGTGGTCCCGCTCGACCTCAGCCAGCTCATGATGCTCACCGGCGGCGAGAAGGTTCAGGTCGCGACCGATTGAGCAGGTCAGCGGCGGGCGATCGATCCACCGGGTCTCCGGGATGCTCGCCAAGCGGTGGTCGTGGACTCACCCCTCCGCCACCAGGACGCGGATGGTTTCCCTGGCCTCGTCGAAGGCGTCGGTCATGCCGCCGACGGTGAGGTTGACCATGGCCCCCTCGTAGACCGTGTGGACCCGGGCACCGACGGTTTCCGCGTCGGGAACCCCGGATTCGGCGAGCAGGGCGACGAACTTCGCGCGGGCGCGGCGCTTGCCCTCGCGCAGCACGTCGCGACCGGGGTGGTCGCTCTCGCCGAGCTCGGCGTGGGCGTTGACGAACGCGCAGCCCCGCCTGCTGCCCGCCCACCACGCCTCCTCGGCGTCGAGCACGGCCAGCACCCGGTCGAGCCCCGACTCGGGGCGGTGGGCGCGCATCCACTCGTCGAGGAACTCCTCCCAGCGCTGCTCGCGACGCTTGAGGTAGGCCGCGACCAGGGCGTCCTTCGAACCGAAGCGGTCGTAGAGGGTCTTCTTGGTGGTGCCCGCCTCCTCGGCGATCAGGTCGACCCCGACCGCGCCGATGCCTCGCTCGTAGAACAGCACCCCGGCGACTTCGAGGATCTTCCTCCCCGCGGGCGTGTCCGGATTCGCAGTCCTCGCCATCGTCACTCCCGGCGTCTGAGAACAGGACACTGCGAGTATACCGACCGGTATGGTTACTTGGCGACATGCGAGCACTGCTTCCGATCGCCTTCGTCGTCTTCTGGAGTTCCGGTTTCGTCGGCGCGGGGATGGCGGCCGACACCGGCGCTTCCGCCAACACCAGCCTGTTCTGGCGCTACGCGGTGACGGCCGCGATCTTGCTGGTCATCGCGGTGGCGAGACGCCGCCGGTACGGCCGCGCGTTCCTGGTCCGCGAGATCGTGCTCGGGGTGTTCGGCCAGGCCGTCTACCTCTCCGGCGTCTTCCACGGCGCGTCGCTCGGCGTTCCGGCCGGCGCCAGCGCGCTGATCGCCTCGCTGCAACCGGTGCTGGTCGCGGTGATCACCAGCAGAGCCGCGCACGAATCCCTCGGCGCGCGAAGGCTTCTCGGCCTCGCCGCAGGGGTCAGCGGTGTCGCTCTGGTGGTCGTGGCCGACATCGGCGCGGGTGGGGGCGCGCTCGGCGTTCTCGCGGTCGTCACCGGCATGGTCGCGCTCACGGCCGCGACGCTGCTCGGAGACCGCCGAGCCCGTCCCGGCGGCTACGACCTGCTCGACTCGCTGACCGTGCAGTCCGCCGCCGCTTTGGCGGGCTTCGGCCTCGTCGCCGCCGCGGGCGGCGGATTCGTCCCGCCCGCCACACCCGAGTTCTGGACCGCCGTCGCCTTCCTGGTCCTGCTCCCCTTCGTCGGCGGCTACGGCTGCTACCTGCTGGTCCTGGACCGCTCGGGGTCGCTCGCCGTCAGCGCGCTGCTGTTCCTGACCCCGGCGGTCGCCGCGACCTGGAGCGCGCTCGCCCTCGATCAGCCCTTCCAGCTCACCACGATCCCCGGTTTCCTCCTGGCCCTGATCGGGGTCCTCGCCCTCCGCCGGAACGATGATCCCGGCGCGCCGGGCCGGACCAAAGCCTCTGGTCGCTCGGTGGAGGCGGACACATGCTTCGTCCATGACGGAACTCCTGCCGAGCGCGGTGTCGAGCGAGCGGGTGTCCGGGCCGTGGGAGCGGTTCCGGATGTCGGCCGGACGACGGGCGTCGGGCCGGGTCCTCGACATCGGAGCGAGCCGCACCGATGACCTGCCCTCCTACGCGCACCTCTGCCACCTGGCGCTCGTCGGAGCGGGCGAGCTCTCGGAGGCGGATCTCCCGCTGCAAGCGGAGAAGGTCGACGCCGCACCGGAAGACCTCCCGTTCCCGGACAGGGCCTTCGACGTCGTGGTCTGCCGATTCGCGCTGACCCGCGCGGAGCACCCGGCCCTCGCGGCGCAGGAGATCGCCAGGGTGCTCCGCCGAACCGGGCAACTGCTGTTCCTGGACACCGCCCCCACCACGCGGCTCGGCGTCGACGCCCTGATGCACCTCCGGCACGGAGGGCTCATCACGCACGACGTCGACTGGTCCTGGCCCCGTTCGACACCGCCGCTGGTGCAGGGCGTCGCGACGCACCCGGCTCCGCAGTACGTCCGCGAAATCGCTTGGCTGCGCGGAGCGACATGAGGAGGGAACCACGATGACGAGGAAAGTAGCGGACTGCCGCAAGACGCCCAGTGACATCAACTGCTCGCTCACCATCATCGGCGAGGAGGACGAGGTGGTGCGCGCGGCCGTCGAGCACGCGGTGTCCGCGCACGGTCACGAGGACACCACGGAGCTGCGCGAGCAGGTGCGCGGCATGATCGAGACCGAGGACCGGTCCGCCCGGGGCGGGATGCAGTTCGTCCAGCTGATCGAGTTCAAGACCCGTCGGCGCGAGGAGTTGAGCCGGCTGCTCGACGAGTGGGAAGTCCGCACCGGCGGCAAGCGCACGGCGACCCGAGCGGTGCTCGCCGAGGACCACGAACAACCGGACCTGTACTACGAGCTGGTCGAATTCCCCTCCTACGACGAGGCGATCCGCAATTCGCACCTGCCCGAGACCGAGGAGCTCTCTGAGCGCATGCGCAACCTCTGCGAGGGCGAACCGACGTTCCACAACCTCGACGTCGTCCGCGCCGAGGCGCTCTGACCAAGACCGAACGCGCCTGGCATCCATCACGGGTGCCAGGCGCGTTCCGTTTCAGAGCCGGGCGGTAGTTGGGCAGAACGTCGCCGGACCGACGTGCTCCGCCGCAGCTCGAGCAGGCCCGCGGCGGGAGCCACGCTGCCGAAGCCCCCGATCTCCTCGCCTGCCCGGGCTTTCAGCCCTCGACGAGGTCATCACCGTGCGGCGATCGGTTTTCGCCGTCGAGGCCGCGCCTGAACCTGTGAGCCGGAGAACAGCCCGGGCCATCCAGGACTCGCCTCTCCCGAGCGCCGGGGATCATCGTGCTGTCCGCACAGGTTGGAGATGAGGGGGTATCGGGTGTCGGGGCAGTTGCTGGCGTTCGTCGGTGCGTGCTTGGCCGTGATCATCGTTCCGGGACCCGATCTCGCGTTGCTGCTGCGCAACGCCGCCCTCGCCGGACGCCCCGCGGCGATCGCCACCGCGACCGGGATCATGACGGGCAACACGATCCTCGCCGCGGCCGCGGTCGCAGGCCTGACCGCCTTGCTGCAGGCCTCCGGACCGCTCTACAACACCATTCGCCTCGCGGGCGCGGCGTACCTGATCTACCTGGGCGTTCGCGCGCTGATCGGCCTCACCCGCAAGGCGCCGGCGCGTGGGGCGGAGGAGGCACCGGACCGCCCGAACCTCCCCGGCCGTCACGCGTTCCGGCAGGGCCTGCTCAGCAACCTGCTCAACCCGAAGGTCGCCGCCTTCTACCTCGCCCTGTTCCCCCAGTTCACGTTGCCGGGAATGCCGACGCTGGCGCAGCACACCCTGCTCGCCTCGCTCTTCTGCCTGCTCTCGCTGACCTGGTACGTCCTGCTCATCGCGGTCCTCGGCCAGGTACAAACGTGGTTGCAGCGCCGGAAGGTCCAGCGAACCATCACCGGCGCTTCAGCCGCGGCCCTCATCACCCTCGGCGCGGGTCTGGCGATCCAGAACTGACGAGAGCGATGAGTTCCGAGCCGGGCTCCGGTCCTCATCTCCGAGACGCGAGACGACTGCGCTGGGAGAACCGATCATGACCGCGACCTACACGTTCGACGTCTTCTCCAGCCTCGACGGCTTCGGCGCCGCCGGTGGCGACTGGACCGGCTACTGGGGCAAGCAGGGACCCGAACTCCTCGACCACCGCCGCGCCCTGCACGAGGGCGAGCAGCGGATGGTCTTCGGCGCGAACACGTATCGGGCGTTCGCGCGGATGCTCGCCGCGAGCGACGAGAACTCCGACGTGCGCGACGCCTGGGTCACGCTGATGAGGAAGAAGCCCGCGACGGTCGTGTCGGACACGCTGCAGGAACCGCTCGACTGGCCCGATGCGCGGATCGCCAGAGGAGATGCCGTCGATGTCGTCGCCCGGCTCAAGGAGGAGTCCGATGCGCCGCTCCGCTCGCACGGCAGCCTCTCGATGAACCGCGCGCTGATGGCCGCCGGCCTCGTCGACCGCGTTCAGGTCACGCTCTTCCCCGTGATCACCGGCCGCACCGGTCTGGACCCGATCTTCACGAACGCGGCCGACTTCGACCTGGAACTCCTCGAACACCGAACCCTCGACGCGCACGTCCAAGAGCTCACCTACCGGCCCCGACTGCACCCCTGAGCGCCGGACGGGGGCGAGGGTTTCGAGCGCCGACCTCCCGACCGGGAAGCCGGGCATGTCAGGTGGCGCGGATGCCGGCGAGCACCACGCCGGTCACCCTGGCGGCGTCGGCACGGGTGAACGCGCGGGCTCCGCGGGTGACGAACAGCTGGACGGGTCCGGCGAGCATCTCGGCGACGAAGGAGGTCTCGACCGGGGGCAGCTCCCCGCGCTCGATCGCGAGCTTCAAGCGATCGTCGAGCGTGCTCAGGCGCCGTTCGAAGACCTCGTCGACGACGGCGCGCAGCTCCGGGTCCTCCCGCGCCGAGGCCACCACGGTCAGCAGCGCCCGGCCTTGCGGGCTCGCGGTGGCGGCGGCGAGAGCTTCGAGGAAGTCGACGAGGTCGGCGTCGATGTCGCCTGAGTCGTGCAGGGGCGCGACGTCGGCGGCGAAAGTGGCGAGCGCGTCGGCGATCAGCGCGTTTCGGTCGGGCCAGTTGCGGTAGACGCTGGTCTTGTTGACCTCGGCGAGCTCGGCGACCTGGTCGTAGCGCAGCCCGCCGATCCCGTCGCGGGCGATCAGCTCGGCGGCGGCCTCGAGAATCCGGCGCCGCACTCGCGCGGTGCGCCCGCCCGGACGGCGGGTCCGTTCTCGCGCGGGTCCATCCTCGGCCACGAGCCGCAGCCTACCGCTGAGCCGCGCGCAGCCGGGTGTTGCGCGCCTCGATGGCTTCCCAGGTCGCGGGGACCACGAGGTCCGCCCCGCCGCGCGCGAACTCCTGGGCCGCCGCCGCGTGAGGACGCTGGCGCTGCTCGTAGGCGCTGAAGGCCGCCTCGACGTCGTCGTGACGGCCGAGCTCCTCGGTGAGCGTCCACGCCCCGAGCAGGGCCAGCGAGGTGCCGCGCCCGGCCATCGGAGTCGCGCAGTGGGCGGGCGCGTCCGCGATCGCGACGTGGACGCCGAGGGGCTCGGAGAAGTCCGCCTCCGGGCCGAAGACCAGCCGGCGCACCGCGGAGTGCACCCCGTCGGCGCCGACGACGATGTCGTAGTCGGCCTCGCGACCGGAGGCGAAGGTGACCGCGACCCGGTCCCCCTCGTCGACCAGTGCCGCGATGGACTCCTCGAAGCGCAGGTCGACCTGCTCGGGCGGGCGAACCGGCCCGCAGCCGCGAAAGCTCACCTCGCCTCGCGAAGCCCGGGCCGCCTCGCGGCCCAGAACCGACCGGCACCGAGACGGCGGTTGACACCGGCCACGACGAGACGATCAGCTGATCGGCGGCGTGGCACCGAAGGAGGGGGCAGCAGGTGAGCGAGGCAACGAGCTGGGTCGGTGGCGAACTCGACGTCGAGACGCCGAACGCGGCCAGGATGTACGACTACTACCTGGGCGGTTCGCACAACTTCGCTCCCGATCGCGCAGCTGCCGCACGAGCGGTGCAGGTGACTCCCACGATGATTCCCGGCGCCCGCGCGAACAGGGCTTTCCTGCGGCGCGCGGTCAGGTTCTGCCTCGACGCCGGCATCCGGCAGTTCCTCGACCTGGGATCCGGCATCCCCACGGTCGGGCACGTCCACGAGATCGCGCACGCCGTCGACCCGTCGACGCGGGTGGCCTACGTCGACATCGAGCCCATCGCGGTCGCGCACACCAAGCGCATGCTGTCGGAGAGCCCCGCGGTCACCATCACGCAAGCCGACCTGCAAGCTCCGCAAGAGGTGCTGAACTCGCTCGGAGTCGCCGAGCTGCTGGACTTCAGCCAACCCGTGGCGGTGCTGGCCGTCGCCGTCCTGCACTTCGTCCCGGACGCCAAGGACCCCGCGGCGATCCTGGACGCCTACTGCCGAGCCGTCCCCTCAGGCAGCTACCTGGCCGTCTCGCACATCACCGACCACTACGACACCCCCGAGAAGGTCGCCGAGATCGATCGCCTGTACTCGAGCACCACGAATGCGGCCCGGCACCGCAGCTTCGAGGACTTCACCGCCCTCATCAGCGATCGAGAACTCGTCACCCCCGGCGCGGTCTACGCCACCGACTGGCGCCCCGAACCAGGAACCGTCCCAGCAGAAGGCGCCCGAACCGCCTTCTGGGCCGCCCTCGCCCACATCACGTGAAAACCCCACAACGGGCTCCGGCCATGGACCGAGATGGGGAGCTGTTCGCAGCATGAACGGGGCCGCGAAGACGCGATCCGAGAAGAAGGAGCCCACAAATGGCCGGTTCAGAAGTGGGCGCAGTTGGGTTCGAACCAACGACCCCCTGCTTGTAAGGCAGGTGCTCTTCCGCTGAGCTATGCGCCCTGGTGGTCGAACGGCTGAGCCGGTCGGACACCTCGGTAACACTACCGGGGTGTCGCGGCCGGCTCGGTGGCCGGTCGACCCGTCCGCGAGCAGGTCAGGCGGTCAGTTCCGCCACGGCCTTCTTCCAGACGTTCTGGTCGCGGGCCTCGCCGGGCTGGTTGACCTCGGCGAAGCGGACCTTGCCCTCGGTGTCGATGAGGAACGTGCCGCGGTTGGCCATCCCGGCGGCGTCGTTGAACACGCCGTAGGCCTTGGCGATCTCGCCGTGCGGCCAGAAGTCCGACAGCAGCGGGAAGGTGTAGCCCTGCTGCTCGGCCCACGCCTTCAGCGAGAACGGCGTGTCCACCGAGACGCCGATGACCTGCACCTGGTCGTTCTGGAAGTCGCTCAGGTCATCGCGGACCTGGCAGAGCTCGCCCTCGCACACGCCGCTGAAGGCGAACGGGTAGAAGACCAGCAGGACGTTCTTCTTGCCCCGGAAATCGGCCAGCGAGACCTTTTCCTTGTTGTAGTCGGGCAACGTGAAGTCCGGCGCCTGCGCACCGACCTCAACAGCCATGAGACCACCCTCCTGTTCGACATGACCTTGTCCCGGCCGAACCTACACTTCGCAGCGAAAGTGGGCACCGATGGCGACATCGGTGCCCACGTTTCGAAACACGAACTACCTCAGCGACGGGCCTTGGCCCGGCGGTATGCCAGCCGGGTTCCCATCCAGCCTTCGCTGACGCTTGCGTTCGCGGTCTGTGCCAGGTTCGCCGTAGAGGCGGCCTCGGCGATGTCGGCCGGTTCGACGTATCCGTCGCGGCCGGTCTTGGGGGTCATCACCCAGATGACCCCGTCGTCGGACAGGGGCGTCATCACATCGAGAAGCGTGTCCGTGAGGTCGCCATCGTCTTCGCGCCACCACAGCAACACGACATCGACCACTTCGTCGGCATCTTCGTCGAGCAGATCGCTCCCGCAACGCTCCTCGATCGAGGCCCGGACGTCGTCGTCGACGTCCTCGTCCCAGCCGATTTCCTGGACAACCATCTCCGGCTCGATGTCGAGCCTCTCGGCGACGTCGGCTTCGCCTTTACCGGCGTCTCCCGCGGCGACCACGGTTTGCTCACTCCTCCAATGCACCGGTGCGGTGACCATCTGGCCCCACACGACTTTCAAACCTGGCCGATAGCGAACACTGCGGACCGCCACCGGCGCAACTGCTAGGCGCACGACACGCCGTAGCAACGCGTTGAGGTTCGACTCTAGACCGGCAAGGCTCGCACCAACAGCCTGCGGTGCATCGTCGTGGGTGTCGGATGCGCCCATCAGGGCCGAACATGAGGGACGATAGCGGTGTCGGACGTCACGTCCGACCCCAAAAACCCTGCCACGAATCCCGACGTAGTCGAGGAGTTCCCTTGTCCGCGCTCAACAACGACGCCACCAACGACGCGGTCCCCGCCCAGCGGGTCCGGGTGATCCGGGAGGGCCTCGCCTCCCACCTGCCCGACATCGATCCGCAGGAGACCGACGAGTGGTTGCAGTCCTTCGATTCGGTGCTGTCGGCCAACGGGCAGCAGCGCGCCCGTTACCTCATGCTGCGGCTGCTCCAGCGCGCCCGCGAGACCGGCGTCGGAGTCCCGTCGCTGACCAGCACGGACTACGTCAACACCATCCCCACCGAGCAGGAACCGTGGTTCCCCGGTGACGAGGAGACCGAACGCCGCTACCGGGCCCTGATGCGCTGGAACGCCGCGATGATGGTGCACCGCGCGCAGCGGCCCGGCATCGGCGTCGGCGGGCACATCTCGTCCTTCGCCTCCTCGGCGAGCCTCTACGAGGTGGGCTTCAACTGGTTCTTCCGCGGCAAGGACCACCCCGGAGGCGGCGACCACCTCTACATCCAGGGCCACGCCTCCCCCGGCATCTACGCGCGCGCGTTCCTGGAGGGCAGGCTCACCGAGCACCAGCTCGACGGGTTCCGCCAGGAGCACTCGCACGCCGGGGCCGGCGGCGGACTGCCGTCCTACCCGCACCCGCGGCTGATGCCGGACTTCTGGGAGTTCCCGACCGTGTCGATGGGCCTGGGCCCGATGAACGCGATCTTCCAGGCCCGCTTCAACCGCTACCTGCACGACCGGGGCATCTCCGACACCTCGCAGCAGCGGGTGTGGGCGTTCCTCGGCGACGGCGAGATGAACGAGCCCGAGTCGCGCGGCCTGCTGCACGTGGCCGCCAACGAGGGCCTGGACAACCTGACCTTCGTGGTCAACTGCAACCTGCAGCAGCTCGACGGCCCGGTGCGCGGCAACGGCAAGATCATCCAGGAGCTGGAAGCGTTCTTCCGCGGCGCGGGCTGGAACGTCATCAAGGTCGTGTGGGGCCGCGAGTGGGACTCGCTGCTGCACGCCGACCGCGACGGGGCGCTGGTGAACTTGATGAACACCACCCCCGACGGCGACTACCAGACCTACAAGGCCAACGACGGCGCCTTCGTGCGCGAGCACTTCTTCGGACGCGATCCGCGCACCAAGGAGATGGTCAAGCACCTGACCGACGACGAGATCTGGGGTCTGCGCCGCGGCGGCCACGACTACCGCAAGGTCTACGCGGCCTACAAGGCGGCCACCGAGCACCACGGGCAGCCGACGGTCATCCTGGCCAAGACGATCAAGGGCTACGGCCTCGGACCGCACTTCGAGGGCCGCAACGCCACGCACCAGATGAAGAAGCTGACGCTGGACGACCTCAAGCTGTTCCGCGACAGCCTGCGGATCCCGATCTCCGACGAGCAGCTCGATCCCTACGAGCCGCCGTACTACCACCCCGGTCAGGACTCGCCGGAGATCCAGTACCTGCAGGACCGCCGCCGTCAGCTCGGCGGGTACCTGCCGGAGCGCCGGGCCAAGTCCAAGCCGCTGGTGCTGCCCGGCGACAAGGTCTACGAGGTGATCCGCAAGGGCTCCGGCAAGCAGGAGGTCGCCACCACGATGGCGTTCGTCCGGCTGCTCAAGGACCTGGCCAAGGACGCCGAGATCGGGGCGCGGATCGTGCCGATCATCCCCGACGAAGCGCGGACCTTCGGCATGGACTCGATGTTCCCGTCGCAGAAGATCTACAACCCGCAGGGCCAGCTCTACACGCCGGTGGACTACCAGCTGATGCTGGCCTACCGGGAGAGCGAGTCCGGGCAGATCATGCACGAGGGCATCAACGAGGCCGGTTCCACCGCCTCGTTCACCGCCGCGGGAACGAGCTACGCCACGCACCGCGAGCCGATGATCCCGGTCTACATCTTCTACTCGATGTTCGGCTTCCAGCGCACCGGTGACGGGTTCTGGGCGGCTGCGGACCAGATGGCGCGCGGTTTCGTGCTCGGCGCCACGGCGGGCCGCACGACGCTGACCGGCGAGGGCCTGCAGCACGCCGACGGGCACTCGCAGCTCATCGCCGCGACGAACCCGGCGGTGGTGGCCTACGACCCGGCGTGGGCGTTCGAGGTGGCGCACATCGTCAAGGACGGTCTGCGGCGGATGTTCGGCGAGAACGCCGAGAACGTCTTCTACTACCTGACCGTCTACAACGAGCCGTACCAGCAGCCGGCCGAGCCGGCCGAGCTGGACGTGGACGGGTTGTTGCGCGGGCTCTACCACTACCAGCAGGCCCCTTCGGGGCCCGGGCCGCGCGCCCAGCTGATGGGGTCGGGCGTGCTGCTGCCGGAGGTCCTCAAGGCGGCACGGCTGCTGGCCGAGGACTGGGGCGTGCGGGCCGACGTGTGGTCGGCGACGTCGTGGGCGCTGCTGCGCCGGGAGGCCGAGCAGGTCGACCGGCACAACCTGCTCAATCCCGGTGCCGAACCGCAGGTCCCGTACGTGACGCGGGCGCTGTCGCAGGCCGAGGGGCCCGTGGTGGCGGTCAGCGACTGGATGCGGGCGGTTCCCGACCTGATCCGCCCGTGGGTGCCGGGCGAGATGGTCAGCCTCGGCGCGGACGGCTTCGGCTTCTCCGACACCCGTCCCGCGGCGCGTCGGGTGTTCCTCGTCGACGCCGAGTCCACGGTGGTCGCGACCCTGGCCGCGCTGGCCCGGACGGGCCAGGTCGACAAGGCCACGGTGGTCGAGGCGGCCCGCAAGTACCGCATCGACGACGTCCAGGCCGCAGGCCCGCAGACGTCGGACCCCGGAGACGCCTGACTCCGGATGCTCCCCGAAGGCCCCGGCGGCCCCGCTCACGACGCGGTGGTCCCCGGGGGCCTCGTCGTGCCGGGGGTCCTGGAGGTCCCGGATTTGCACTGAGATCCGGGACTCCACGCGGACGGGTGCGGTGCGTCGTGGTCGGGTTGTGAAGCCGGTTTCAGGAGGGAGGTCCGGCGGGGCGTCGTGTGGTGGAGTGGGGCCGTGCGAATCGCGTGCATCGATGGCGATGGGATCGGACCCGAGCTGATGGACAGCACCCGGGAGGTGCTGGCCGCCGCCGCGTCGAGGGACGGGCTGGCGGTGGAGTTCGGCGACGAGCGCGGCGGGGCCGCGACCTACCTCGAAACCGGGGAACCGCTGGTGACCGGGGCCCTGGAGCGGTTCCGCAACGAGTACGACGCCGTGCTCAAGGGCCCGGTCGGGCTGCCGGAGGTGCGCAAGCCCGACGGGACCGAGGCCGGTGTGCTCGGCGGAGTGCTGCGCAACGCGCTCGACACCTACGCCAACGTGCGCCCGGTCCGGCTCCTGCCCGGAGTCCGGGACTCCGCGAGCCCGATCGACTACGTGATCGTGAGGGAGAACACCGAGGGCCTGTACCTCTCGCGCGGCTCCGGAGTGCGCAACGAGCGGGCGGCCAGCGACCAGCTGCTGATGACGCGCGTCGGCGTCGAGCGGATCGTGCGGTTCGCCTTCGAGACCGCGCGAGCGCGCAACGGCGCCCCGAGCGACGGAGTTCGCCGGGTGACCTGCGTGGACAAGAGCAACGTGCTGCGCAGCTTCGCGTTCTTCCGGGACGTCTTCGACGAGATCGCCGCCGACTACCCCGACGTCGAAGCCGATCACCGCTACACCGACGCCGCCGCGCACGACCTCGTCGCCGATCCCGGCCACTTCGACGTGCTGGTCACCGAGAACTTCGTCGGCGACATGCTCAGCGACCTGGGCGCGGCGACCGTGGGCGGGCTCGGCACGTGCCCGTCGGGCAACATCGGCGAGCGCACCGCCTACTTCGAACCCGTGCACGGCAGCGCTCCGTCGATCGCCGGGCAGGACGCGGCGAACCCGACGTCGCAGCTGCTGACCGCGGCGATGCTGCTCGACCACGTGGGCGCCACCGGCACCGCGAAGCGCATCACCGGCGCCGTCGAAGCCGCCTACGCCGACGGTGCCGTCCGCCTCAACCCCAACGGCACCCCCACCTGCGGCACCCAAGGCGTGACCGCAGCAGTCCTCAGCCGCTTGTGACCGGGGTGGTCAGTTCGCGTTGGGCTCGGGCCGTGCGGGTCCAGGACCACCAGCCGTGGATCACGAGGGCTGCGAAGACCAGGTAGATGGCGGCGCTGAAGTGGAGGCCGGAGGCGATCTGCAGCGGCACTCCGACCGCGTCCACCGCGAGCCAGACCAGCCAGAACTCGACCAGGCCCCGGCCCTGCGCCCAGAACGCGACACCCGTGCCGATGAAGATCCAGGCGTCCGGCCAGGGCGCCCACGAGGCGTCCAGGGCGCTCAGCAGCAGCGCGAACGCCGAGGTGCCGAGGGCCAGAACGCCGACGAGCACCAGCCGCTCGACACCGGTGGCCTTGCGGATCGCCACGCCGTAGACCGGGTCGCTGCGGCGGTTCCAGGCCCACCAGCCGTAGACGGAGATCAGCAGGATCACCACCTGGCGGACCGCCAGACCGCCGAGGTGGGCGGAGGCGTAGACCGCGAACAGCAGCACGGTCGCCGACACCTGCACCGGCCACGTCGCCACCCAGCGCCGCTGCGCGAGGAAGACCACCGCGAGCGCGCAGAGCTGCCCCACGAGTTCGGCCCAGGAGATCTTCTGGCCCAGCACGGTGATCCCGTTGCCGAGCAGCCATTCCGCCACCGCTTGCACGCCCGCTCCTCCCGCCGAGTGCGCCGGGGTGTGCGCGGGCGACCGCGGAACCGCCGAAACACGGCGTGAACTGCCGGGATTCGCGCACCGCGGTGGCCCGTGCGCGCCTCTCATCCGGACTTTGACCGTCGGTTCCGGAATTCCACCGGATCGGCCGGCACCCACGAGGTGCCGGTTCGCGGACTTTCACCGCCGGTTCGGAGTTTCACCGACCCCGGAGCGCACGAGTTCGTACTGCACTGGCCAACATCCTGCGCCGGTCGATCTGTTCCGCGATCCAGACGTGGGTCGGATCACAACGAGCCGACACCACTGATGGCCGATCGAACACCCGTACCCCGATCACCTAGACTTGATCGTCCGAAGCTGAACGAGGGGGTAACGCCGGATGAACGACACCGACCGCGCCATCCTCGCCTTCGAGCTGGAGCACTGGCAGTACCAGGGCAACAAGGAACGGGTCATCCAGGAGCGCTTCGGGTTCTCCCCGAACCGCTACTACCAGCGCCTCAACCGCCTGCTGGACGAGCCCGAAGCCTTAGCCCAGCAGCCCGCTCTGGTGAAGCGCCTGCTCAACCGGCGCGACCAACGCGCCCAGCGGCGCCGCGCGGTCTAGGCAGCCCCTCGACGATCCTCAAGCCCCCGGCGCCGGTTGGCGTTGCTGCTGGATGCGGACCAGTTCGGCGAGCAGCGGAGCGGCCTGATCGGCCGGCATCGCTTCGAAAGCCGCCTTGATCGCCTCCGGCCCCTGGACGGCTCCCTGCGGTGCCGCGGGCTGGTTGTTCGCGGCCATGCTGTTGACCAGGTCCACCAGCATCGCGACGATCGTGCGCGGGCCGACCGCGGTCTGCCACCCCTGGATCTGCCCCTCGGGACCGCGCGGCCCCAGCAGTTCGTGCTCCAAGCGCCGCAGCACCGCGTCCTGTTCCGGGGTCATCTCGTCCTCCTGGTCCTTGGTCACGAGGTCAGCGCGAAAGCGGTCCATGTCGACGTGGCCGGGGTCGATCTTGCCGGTGACGCTGGTCTCCTTGTGGCCGCGCGCCGCCTCCAGCGGCCGGCCGAGGTGACGCAGCACCGCGGCGGTGGCGGTGATCGCCGCGCCGTACTGCTCGGGACTCGGCCCCTGCTCGACGCCCTGGTAGTCCCACTCGAACCCGACGTAGAGGGTGTTGCCGTCGCCGGCCGGGTTCGGCCCGGAGGCCTTGGCCTCGCCCGCGTGGTTGGCGCGGCCCGCGGCGATCACGTGGACCACGCCGTCGAAACCGATCACCGCGTGGCACAGCGGCCCCTTGAGATCGCTGCGCCCGTCGATGCACAGCTGCACGCTCGGAGCCGGGTTCTCGTACGAGGCCGGGGTCGCCGTGTGGTGCTCGAGAACGCCGACCGCGGCGGCGGGCTGCACGCCCGAGGCCGTGCGCTCCTTCCACCCGGACGTCTCCACGACGGCCAGGCCGGCCGCGCGCAGCACGTCGGCGAGCCACACGAGAGGTAGTGCCATCGGTGATCACCCCCAACGAGATCCCGCGCACCATGGTGTCGGTTCCCCGCACCCGTCCGGAACGGCCAAGAGCGTGAAAAATCGGGACCCACCCGACGGATGAGCCCCGATCTCCCAGCCTCGCGTCAGAGGGTTCCGCTGTGCCCCTGCTGGCCCGGTCCGGGCTGGCCTGGCTGCCCCGGTGCGGGCATCTGCTGGGTGGGCTGGTCCCCGGCGACGTTGCGCTTGCCGCCGAACTGCGACTCGGCGTTGTCCAGCCACCGGCTCCAGCGGTGCTGCATCGGCTGGATGAGGCCACCGCCGACACCGACGATGACCACGCCCGCGGCCGCGGCCAGCACGGCGACCAGCAACGGGGTGGTCACGGTGACCGCGATCCCGATCTGGTTCAGCGCCGAGATGATGCCCAGCGCCAGGATGAAGCCGAAGGCGATCTTGCCGAGCATCGGGCCGAACGAGCGGTTGCCCAGCGAGCTCGTGATCAGGTCGCCGACCGCGCGACCGATCGCACCGGCCACCAGGACCAGGACGACGGCGACGACGATCCGCGGCAGGAACAGCACGACCTGGTCGATGAGGTCCTTCACCGCGTTCGGACCGAACGCGCTCAGCGCCAGCTGCAGGAAGATCAGCAGGATGAAGTAGTAGATCAGCTTAACGAGGATTCCGCCGATGTCGATTCCCGAACCCGACGTCATGTCGTTCAAGCCGGACTTCGCCAGGAGTTTGTTGAATCCCAGCTTGTTGAACGCCATCTGAACAGCCTTGGAGACGGCCTTGGCGATGAGCCAGCCGACCAGCAGGATGATCAGGAAGACGACGAGTTTCGGCACGAACGTGGCGACCGCGGACCACGCCGCGGACAATCCTTGCTGGAGAGCTCCCATAGTCCTTGCTCCTCGGTGAAACCGGAAAATCGATGGCGAATTCGCGTCTCGGAAATCGTTCTCGAACATCAACTCCGCAGCAACTCCGACAGGCGCCACGTCCGGACGACTTTCGTAGCTCTTTCGATTGAATTGTTTGACCAATCCAATTACGCCGTGAATACGAATTCCCGGCGGTGAGGCTGCTCGCTTCCCCGCGCTCCCCGCGAACGTGCTGATCTCGGACATGCGATTCTGTCGGCATGAGTACCGAAGACGCTGGTGAGCGGGACACCGGTACGCAAGATCAAGTGTGCGCGGCGACGCTGCGCCGGCTCGAGCGCGCGTCCGGCGGGCTCGCCGGCGCCAGCATCACCGCGATGGAGCAACGACTCCCCTGGTTCCAGCGGCTTCCGGCCGACCAGCGAGCGAGCGTTCAGCTGGTGACCCAGACCGGGGTCTCCAACTTCGTCTCCTGGATGCAGGACCCCAGCCAGTCCATCCGGCTGACCGCCGAGGCGTTCCGCAACGCGCCCCGCGACCTCTCCCGCTGGGTCAGCCTCCGCCAGACGCTGGAACTGGTCCGCGTCGCCATCGACGTCTTCGAGCAGCAGCTGCCGGAGCTCGCCGAGAAGGAGCACGAGCGGTTCGTGCTGCTGGAGTCGATCCTGCGCTACACCCGCGAGATCGCCTTCGCCGCCGCCACCTCCTACGCCGCCGCGGCCGAGTCGCGCGGCGCGTGGGACGCCCGGCTCGAAGCTCTGGTCGTCGACGGCATCGTCCGCGGCGATGCCGAGGAGTCGCTGCTGTCCCGGGCCGCCGCGCTGGGCTGGGACCCCGCCTCCGAGGCCACCGTGCTGGTCGGCAACGCCCCCTCCGACGACCCGCCGACCGTCGTCTACCAGGTGCGGAGCCGCGCAGCCCGGGTCGGATGCCCGGTGCTGCTGGGCGTGCAGGGAACGCGGCTGGTGGTCGTCTTCGGCGGTACCGGCGACGGGCGCGACAACGAGCAGATCGCCATCGGGCTGACCGAGGCGTTCGGCGAGGGCCCGGTGGTGGCGGGACCGAGCATGCCGAGCCTGGCCGACGCGCACCGCTCCGCCTCCGACGCGATGTCGGCCCTGCGAGCGGTGGTGGCCTGGCCGACCGCGCCGCGCCCGGCCCCCTCCGGCGACCTGCTGCCCGAGCGAGCGCTGGCCGGTGACCCCGAAGCCGAGCGGCAGCTGGTCGAGCGCATCGTGCTGCCGCTGGTCGACGCGGGCGGCGCGCTGATGGAGACGGTCGACACCTACCTGGAGGTCGGCGGTGTGCTGGAGAACTGCGCCCGCCAGCTCTACGTCCACCCCAACACCGTCCGATATCGACTCCGCCGCGTCGCCGAGCTGACCGGGCGCACGCCGTCCAACGCCCGCGACGCCCACGTGCTGCGGGTCGGGCTCGCGGTCGGCCGGCTCGCCAAGGCCCGAGGGCTGTGGTGAGCCCGCGACGAGACCGCGAACACAGGGCGAAATCGGTGGCGCGGGGTTCACCAGGCTGTCACCGACCGGACACGCCCAACAACGATTCCCCAGTTAAGAACGACCGCCGCAGGTGGCGCTTGTAGACACTCCACAACTTTGCGCGCAGGACTTAGTCCTCGTCGGCATCACCCCGATCCCGCCACCGGGTGTTCAGTAGCAAGAGTGATCGCGCTTCTCGCCCCCGGACAGGGGTCCCAGGCCCCAGGGATGTTCAACCCGTGGTTGGAGCTCGACGGCGTCGAGGACCGCCTCGGACGCTGGTCGGAGCTCACCGGCCTGGACCTGATCAGACTCGGCACCACCGCGGAGGCCGACGAGATCAAGGACACCTCGGTCACCCAGCCGCTGGTCGTGGCGCTGTCGCTGATCGCAGCCGAAGAACTGCGCCGGCGCTTCGAGGTGCCCGCCGACACGCCGGTCGCCGGCCACTCGGTCGGCGAGCTCGCCGCAGCGGCCGTCGCAGGAGCGCTCAGCGCGGACGACGCCGTGGCGCTGGCGGCGGTGCGTGGCCGCGAGATGGCCGCCGCCTGCGCGCTGGAGCCGACCGGCATGGCCGCGGTGCTCGGCGGTGACGAGCAGACCGTGCTGGAGACGCTGGAGCGCCTCGGCCTGGACCCGGCCAACCGCAACGGCGGCGGCCAGATCGTCGCCGCGGGCAAGACCGGCGCGCTGGAGCAGCTGGCCGCCGAGCCGCCGGAAGGCGCTCGGGTCCGCCCGCTCCCGGTCGCCGGCGCGTTCCACACCCGCTTCATGGTGTCCGCGCGCGAAACCCTGGCCAAGCACGCCGAGAGCGTCGAAGCCACCGACGCGGTGCTGCCGCTGCTGTCCAACGCGGACGGCTCGGTGGTCTCCTCCGCCGACGACATCCTGAGCCGCCTGGTCGACCAGGTGACCAGCCCGGTGCGCTGGGACAGCTGCATGACCGCCCTCGGCGAGCGCGGTGTGGACGCCGTCGTGGAGTTCCCGCCGGCCGGTGCGCTGACCGGAATGGTGCGCCGCGCGCTCAAGGGCGTCCAGACCACCGCCCTCAAGACCCCTGCCGACCTCGACAAGGTCGCCGACCAGCTCCGGAGCGCCGCGTGAGCCTGCCCCACATCGCATCGAAACCCGCCGTCGCGGGTACCAAGCTGCTGGGCTTCGGCAGCACCCAGGGCAACCGGATCGTCACCAACGACGACCTGGCAAAGCTGGTGGACACCAACGACGAGTGGGTCCGCCAGCGGGTGGGCATCATCCACCGCCGCATGGGCGACGAGCACC
This sequence comes from Saccharopolyspora karakumensis, assembly GCF_004349225.1. NCBI lineage: Bacteria > Bacillati > Actinomycetota > Actinomycetes > Pseudonocardiales > Pseudonocardiaceae > Saccharopolyspora > Saccharopolyspora karakumensis. The sequence continues at coordinate 175,863 of NZ_SMLA01000003.1, read as the reverse complement.
AGACGGTGGTCAACATGGCCGTCGAGTCCGGCGCCAAGGCGATCGCCGACGCGGGCCTGACGCCGTCCGATGTGGACCAGGTCATCGTGGCCACCTGCACGATGCCGGGCGGGATCCCCAACGCCGCGGCCCAGGTCGCCGACCAGATCGGCATCAAGGCCAAGAGCGCCTACGACCTCAACGCCGCCTGCGCCGGTTTCGTCTACGCCCTCAACACCGCCTCCGACGCGGTGCGCGCCGGTTCCGCCCGCAACGTGCTGGTGATCGGTTCCGAGCGCTTCCAGGAGTGGATGGACTGGGAGGACCGCTCCAACCTCATCATCTTCGCCGACGGCGCCGGTGCGACCGTGGTCGGCGCGTCCGACGAGCCGCAGCTCGGACCGGGTGTGCTCGGCAGCGCCGGTGACCTGGTGGACACCATCTACCTGCGCGAGAACAAGTACATCCACCAGGAGGGCCAGTCGGTCTTCCGGTGGGCGACCACGCAGATCGCGCCGGTGGCCATCGAGGCCGTCGAGGCGGCCGGCTTGCAGCTCTCCGACATCGACGTGCTGGTGCCGCACCAGGCGAACCTGCGCATCGTCGAGGCCATCGGGAAGAAGTTGCAGAGCAAGGGTGCCCGCGATGACCTCGTCGTCGCGCGTGACATCGTCTACTCCGGCAACACGTCATCGGCGTCGATCCCGCTGGCCATCGACCACATGCGGGCGGCCGGGGAGATCCCCAGCGGCGCCGTGATGCTCCTCGTGGGCTTCGGTGCCGGGCTGTCCTACGCCGCCCAGGTCGCCATCTGCCCCTGATGTCACGCCACAACCGGAAAAGCCACCGCGGGTGACGCAACCCGGCGGTAGGAACGTAAGAACCAGGAAGGAAAAACCAGTGTCGAACGAAGAAATCACCAAGGGTCTCGCCACCATCGTCGAGGAGGTCGCGGGTGTCGACGCGGCTGACGTGACCATCGACAAGTCCTTCGTCGACGACCTGGACATCGACTCGCTGTCCATGGTGGAGATCGCCGTGCAGGCCGAGGACAAGTTCGGCGTCAAGATCCCGGACGACGAGCTGGCCAACCTCAAGACCGTCGGTGATGCGGTGGACTACATCACCAAGAACGCATGACCACCGAAGTCGTCATCACCGGGCTGGGCGCGACGACACCGCTGGGCGGTGACGTCGCGTCCACTTGGGACGGGTTGCTCAACGGCGCCAGCGGCATCCGCCGCCTGGAGGCCGAATGGCTCGACACCTACGAGCTGCCCGCCAAGATCGGCGCCCCGCTGGCGGTCGACCCGAGCGAGGTGCTGCCCCGCGTGCAGCTCCGCCGGATGGACCGCTGCGAAGCCATCGCGGTCATCGCGGCCCGCGAGGCGTGGGCGGATGCCGGCTTCGACATGCCCACGGACGAGTCCGAACCGGTCGACCCCGATCGGCTCGGCGTGTCGCTGGGCACCGGCATCGGCGGCCCGCTGACCCTGCTGCAGCAGGACGACCAGCTGGAAGCGGGTGGCCTGCGCAAGGTCTCGCCGCTGACCGTGCCGATGCTGATGCCCAACGGCCCGGCCGCCATGGTCAGCCTCGAGGTGCGCGCTCGCGCTGGTGTGCACTCGCCGGCTTCGGCGTGCGCGTCCGGAGCCGAGGGCCTGGCCAAGGCCGCCGAGATGATCCGGTACGGACACGCCGACGTGGTGGTGGCCGGTGGTGCGGAGTCCTGCATCCACCCCGTCACCATCGCCGGTTTCGCCCAGGCCCGGACCCTGAGCACCCGCAACGACGAGCCGGAGCGCGCCTCCCGCCCGTTCGACGTGGACCGCGACGGGTTCGTCATGGGCGAGGGCGCCGGCGTGGTGATCCTGGAGAGCGCCGAGCACGCCAAGGCGCGCGGTGCCCGGATCTACGGCCGGTTGGCCGGATCCGGCATCACCTCCGACGCGTACCACATCACCGGTAGCCACCCGGACGGTCTGGGCCAGGTCGCGGCGATGCGCAAGGCGCTGGCCGCAGGCGACCTGCAGCCCTCCGACATCGGGCACGTCAACGCGCACGCCACCTCCACGGTGGTCGGCGACGTGGGCGAGGCGAACTCGGTGCGCAAGGCCATCGGGGACGGTGCGGTGGTGACCGCGCCGAAGGGTTCGCTCGGGCACCTGGTCGGCGGGGCCGGTGCGGTGGAGAGCATCGTCACGATCCTCTCGCTGCACCACGGCGTCATCCCGGCGACGCAGAACCTCGACAACATCGACCCCAAGGTGGAGCTGGACGTGGTGACCGACAAGCCGCGCCACGTCGAGCAGACCGCCGCCATCAACAACGCCTTCGGCTTCGGCGGGCACAACGTCGCGCTCGCCTTCGCCAAGGCATGATCGCGGTCCGCGGGGACGGGTGACATTCCCGTCCCCGCCACGGCCCGCTCCCTCCCGCCCCGGTGAAGACCGCCCGGAGCTCGGACGCATCGCAGATCCCCGCGCACGACGTCGTACTTCGGACGCCTGCAGATCCCTGGAGGACTCCTCCTACCGGGGCGTCACCCGCAGGGGACGGCGATGGCGCTGTTGGGCAGCCTGCTGATGTCGAGGACCGCGTTGCCGTCCTCGTCGACGACGACCGGGTAGACGACGTCCCACTGCACGCAGCGGGCCTTGGCCTGCGGCGGAGCGTCAGCGATGTCCTGGTCGCTCTTGAAGCTGAGCATGACCAGCGCGGAGCGGTCCTGGCCGGGATCGATGCGGTGCACCTTGATGTCGAAGTCCGTGGTGCTGCCGTAGTCGTCGTTGAACTTGCTCAGGGGCAGCTCTCGCCACTTGCTGGGCGGGACCGTGGACTTCCACAGCTCGTAGTTCCTGCGGTTGATGCCGTCGAAGTAGTTGTCCAGCAGTCCCTCGATGATCCGCTGGTCCGGGTACGCGGCGGCGTCAGGCGAGTACTCGACGCCGGAGCGCGACACCTTCTGCTGCGCGGCGACGACGCCCGACGGTGCGGACTCCGTGCCCGGAGGCGACTCGTGCTCGCCGTAGTAGACCTGCTGGGCCAGCAAGACCCCACCGCCGCCCGCCGCGAGCAGCACGACGACGGCGAGCGGAATCCCCCATTTCAGCCAAGAACGCACCTGATCAGCTTCGCACAACCCGATCAGCCGGATGAGGGCTTCCCCGCGATCGGCCGGAAATCAGCCGACGCGGTGCAGCACCGTGACGGGCGCGCCGTCGCCTGCGCGGCGGAACGGCTCCAGGGCGTCGTCCCACTCCGCGCCGAGCAGCTGGCCGACTCGGTGCGAGAAGGCCTCCGGGCCCTTGGCATTCGCCGCGAGCGTACGGAGTTGATCTTCGCTCACGACGATGTCACCATTGGCGCTTGTGCAGGCACGCCACAGGCCGAGCCCGGGCGCGTGGCAGAACCGCTGCCCGTCGACCCCATGGCTGGGGTCCTCGGTGATTTCGAAGCGCAACATGGGCCACGCGCGCAGCGCGGTCACCAGGCGTGCTCCAGTACCCGGCTCGCCTGTCCAGGTGCACTCCGCGCGGAGTTGTCCTGGGGCTGCCGGTTGCGCCGTCCAGCGGAGTTCCGTCCGAGTGCCGAGTGCGCCGGAAATCGCCCACTCGACGTGCGGGCAGACCGCAGACGGCGACGAGTGGATGTAGACCACACCGCAGGTGAGGCCACTGTCGCTGCCACGGGTGCTCACTGCTGACCTCCGCTATTCGACGAGGGACGTCTTCCCCTACGACCTCGCGAACCCGACGATCACCAGTTGCGGCGCCATTCTGCATCGCCGGTGGAGATCTCCGCCACCGCGAGATCGTCAACCGTCCACCTGCGACGAAGCCCGGTACCAGCCGAGACCAGTCGGCCCTCGGTGACGGTGATTCACTGAAATCGCTGATCCCAGCGCCGCGCCGGGCGGTCGACGTCCCTCGGACGCACCAACGCCCCCTCGGCGGAGGAGTGGCGATTACCACTCGAAAGGGTTAATGCGCAATCCGGGGGACGTGACCTGACCGCCCCCGCTACCGTCTTCCGGGTCGGCTCGAAAGGACCCGGCACACCGGAACTCTCGAGGAGGCCTGATGCACCTGGTGCGGCTCGGAGCGGAACCGACCGAGGTCGGCGCCGACATCCGGGCGGCCATCGCCGCGTGGGGCGCCGGCCGCTCGGTGCTCGGCGGCGTCACCGTGTTCGGCTGCCGCCCTCCGGGCAGCCCTCGCCCGCTGGACGCGGTGATCGTGCTGCCGCGCGGGGTGATCGTGGTGCTGGGTGTGGACCTCCCGGAACCGGCGCTGAAGCTCGACGCCCCCGTCGGCACGCCGTGGACGGTGGACGGCTGGCCGCTGGTGCGCACCGAGGGCAAGGTCAACCCGGCGCAGGAAGGGCTCGAGTCGGCTGCCGCGCTGGCCCGCAGCCTGCAGACGCGCGGGCTCGAACCGCTGCCGGTGGCCGCCGTCGTCGCGGTCGGCCCCTACGTCGGGCAGGTCATGCAGCCGACGACCGACCTGCACCGCGGTGTCCGGGTGGTCTCGCCGAACACGACCTCCGTCCTGTCGGCGGCGCGGGAGCTGGCGACCTACGAGAGCCCGTGCGGCGCGGTCCCCGCGCTGGGCCTGCTCCACGTGCTGGGAGCCGAAGCGAGCGGAGAAACCCTGGTCGAGGAGGGTTTTCCGGCGTCGCCGGAGGTCGACCTCGCCAGCATCGACACGATGCTCATCCCGAAGTACTCCGAGGACCGGCCCTTCGACCGCGTGCGCGAGGTCGCGAAGTCCCGGACGTACCCGCGCGGCAAGCTGATCGCCGCGGTGGCGGCGGTGGCCGTGGTGTGCGCGCTGCTCGGCGTCCTGACGCTGGGAGCGCCCTCGGCGAGCCCGCCCGAGCCGGCGGCGCAGCGGGTCGACGGCGTGGAGTTCACGCAGCACGCGACCGACCGGGGGAACGCCTGCGGGCCGAACGCCTACGGCGACGTGCAGCGGTGGTTCCAGCAGCAGCCGTGCCGGAGCCTGCGGCGCGGAGTCTTCGAGGCGCGCCTGGGCACCTCGTCGGTGGCGGTGTCGATCGCCGCCGTGGATCTGGCGGACCCGAAGTCGGCGACCGAGCTGCGGACGCTGCTGGAATCGGCGGGAACGGGCGGCATCAGCGACCTGGTCGCACAAGGCCGGAGCTGGCCCGGGGCACCGCGGGACTTCGGCGACGCGGCGCAGTCGGTGCAGCAGAGCGGAAGTCAGGTCCGGGTCGCGCAGGCCGTGTGGTCGCACCAACCCTCCAGCCCCGATGACCTCGAACTGCGCGCCATGGCGGAACGCGGCCTGCGGCTCGACGTCTAGGAGCGCTCCTGGTCGTGGACGCGCGATTCCTCGCGCCGCTGCGCGGGAATCGGCCGCGGCCCCTTGGTGAGGTAGGGATTTCCGAGCCTGGCCAGGAACAACGTGGGTGCGAACAGCGGCACCACCGCCGAGAGCGCGGCTGCCGTGACTCCTGCTCGCACGACGTCGTTCGGGAACAACGTGGTCCGGTCCAGGAAGCGGCGGGAGATCTGCGCGGTGATCCACAGCAGCACCACGAAACCGACCATGCTCGCCACCGCGACCAGCATCGCGGGCCGGTAGCCGAGCCGCTCGGCGCCCAGCATCACCGCGACCCAGCCGAGCAGGGCCGGGAGCTGCCCCCGCTCGGTGGTGGCCGCCCACAGCAGTCCGCCGAAGATCGCGAGTCCACCCCCGCTGTGCTGCCAGGTCTCGGCGACCCGCTCCGCCCAGCCGCCACCGGTCAGCCCGACGCGCGCGGCGAGCTCTCCGAGCACGCCCAGCGCGCTCGGTCCGTGCGCGGGTGCGATGAACTGCCCGACGATCCACGCCAGCGCCCACAGCGACACGCAGCACGCCACGAACTGCTGCCACCGAGGCCGGTCCAGAGCCACGAGCACCAACCGCCGCAATCCCCGCACAACCACCCCAACCTCTCGGCCGATCTTCCGAGGATGAGCCACCCCCTCCTCCCCGACCAGCACATCGCCGATGTCTCGCCCGCTTGGGTGAAGCACAGGGATGATGCGGTCAGAACGTCGCGGGGAGAGCGGTGCAGGGCTCGGATGCCGCGCAGGGCAACGGGATCTGCAGGACTTCGGTGCCGTCCACCAGCCACTGGGCCCGGCCCGGGACGGAGGCGAGGACCCGGCCCTGGGGGTCGGCGGAGAGGCCTAGGTGCGCCGGGTCGAGCGGCGGGGTCGCGAACGGCACGCCCGCTGCCAGCTTCCGGCCGGTGTCGGCGGCGTAGGTCGCGACCCGGGCACGGCCCGGAGCGGTGCAGTCTGCGGGTTCGAGGGCGGCGATGTCGGGGCCGGATCCGGCGATGGCCAGCGGTCCGCACGGGCCCGTCGGGGCCGCGCGAGTCACGTCGACGGCGGTCGGATCCGGGTCGGTGATCAGGAGTTCGGCCGGTCCCCCGCGTTCGGCCAGCAGCGCCAGCCGTCCGTCGCCGGACAGCGCGAGGTCGATCACGCGCAGCCCGGGGGTCGGCAGATCCCGGCGGTCGCCGCCGATCCACAGCACGACCCGGTCGCCGTCGGCGTAGGCGACCCGACCGCCTGCCGCGGTCAGCGCACGGGCGTCCCCGGCCTCGGCGAGATCTCGCTGCCCACCCGCGGTCGCCTCGACGACCCGATGACCGTCCGATGTGGACACCAGCGCGAACACCCGGCCCTGGTCCTCCGCCAGCTCGGTCACCTCGCCACCGGACACCTGGGCGACATCGTCCTGCTTGCGCCCGGACGCCACGTCGAACGACGCGATCGCCCCGGCCCCCACGGCGGCGACGTAGTTGCCCGGCCGCACGCTCACCGGCTGCGGTTCCGGCGTCTGGAAACTCAGTGCCACGCCGACGAAGACGGCGGCCACCGCGGCTGCGACGACGACCAGGAACGTCGGACGGCGGTACGGCGCGCGCCTGCGACGGGCAGCGGCCAGCAGTCGTGGCAACGAGTCCGGCGCCGGTTCGACATCGGCGACGGCCCGGTGCATCCGGGCGCGCACCAGCTCGGTGTCGCGATCGAGTTCGTTCACACCCGCTCCCCCAGCAACTCCGACAGCCTGGCCACCCCGCGCGAGCAGTAGGACTTCACCGACCCCTGGCTGCATCCCATCACCTCGGCGGTGCGGAGTTCGCTCAGGTCGGCGTAGTAGCGCAGCACGATGGCCTCCCGCTGCCGCCGCGGCAGCCGCGCGAGGGCCTGGGCGAGCACGGCGCGATCGAGCCCGCGCCCGGTGTCGTCGGGGAGGCTGTCGGCCACGGCCAGCTTCGGCAGGTACTTGCGGGCGACCAGCCGTCTGCGCAACGTCGATCTCGCCCGGTTGAGCACCGCCTGCCGCAGGAAGGCCAGCGCCTTGTCGGGATCGCGCAGCCTGGTCCGCGAGTCGAAGACGCGCAGGTAGGCGTCCTGCACGATGTCCTCGGCGGAGGCTCTGTCGTCCACCAGCAGCACCGCGATCCGCAGCAGTTGCGCGTAGTGCTCCTGGTAGAGGTCGGTCAGCTTGCTCGTCAGCTCGTCCATTGCCGCCGACCCGTCACCCGGCCGGACGGTCACAGGCATTGCGATCGACACCGTCACATCTGTGCACGACGCCCGGGACCCCCTTCTGGGTTGTGGCCGGTATCCGGTCGTTACCGAATCGGCTGTGATCAACGGCGGCGACTCTACCGACGCGGCGCGCTGTTGATCAGTCCATCCGGCGACTTCACGCCAGTGGACCAAGATCGGGCCGCGGCGCGAACCCGGAGCGGAAGCCGACATGCCGGTTGCCTGCCGATCTCACCCGAGCAGGCTGCCCACCTCTTCACATCCTGATTACTGTCGCGAAACGGGCTGGACATTCCAGACGCGCGAGCCGATGCTCTAGAACTGCTGTGCAACCGCATCTCGCGCAGCAGGATTGGAGTCCGAGACGGTGGCTACGACAACGGCCCCGAGCGGTGGATCGGCTCGGAAACGCAGAATGAGTCCCAAGGAAATCACCATCTGGGTGCTGGTCGCGTTGGTCGGCGCGGTCAGCTGGGGTGTGATCGCGCTGGTGCGCGGTGAGGAGATCTCGGCCGCCTGGCTGGTCTTCGCGGCCCTGGCGTCCTATGCCATCGCGTACCGGTTCTACGCCCGGTTCATCACCAACCGGGTCCTCAAGACCGACGACGAGCGGGCGACGCCGGCCGAGCGGCTCAACAACGGAGCCGACTTCCACCCGACCGACCGGCGGGTGCTGTTCGGCCACCACTTCGCCGCGATCGCGGGCGCCGGCCCGCTGGTGGGTCCGGTGCTGGCCGCGCAGATGGGTTACCTGCCCGGCACGATCTGGATCATCATCGGCGTCATCTTCGCCGGTGCCGTGCAGGACATGGTGGTCCTGTTCTTCTCCACCCGCCGCAACGGCCGCAGCCTCGGCCAGATGGCCCGCGAGGAGATCGGTCCGGTGGGCGGCGTGGCGGCGCTGATCGCCGTGCTCGCGATCATGATCATCCTGCTGGCGGTGCTGGCGCTGGTCGTGGTGGGTGCGCTCAAGGGATCGCCGTGGGGCGCGTTCTCCATCGGCATGACGATCCCGATCGCCCTGTTCATGGGCTTCTACCTGCGGTACCTGCGGCCCGGCAAGATCGTCGAGGTGTCGATGATCGGCATCGCGCTGCTGCTGCTGAGCATCGCGGGCGGCAGCTGGGTCGCCGAGTCCGGCATGGCGGAGTTCTTCACCCTCACCGGCAACGAGGTCACCTTCGCGCTGATCATCTACGGCTTCGTCGCCTCGGTGCTGCCGGTGTGGATGCTGCTGGCTCCGCGCGACTACCTGAGCACCTTCATGAAGGTCGGCGTGATCGTGCTGCTGGCGGTGTCGATCCTGGTCGCGATGCCGGGGATGAAGACCGCGGCGGTCACCGACTTCGCGCTCAACGGTCAGGGACCGGTGTTCTCCGGCGCGCTGTTCCCGTTCGTGTTCATCACGATCGCCTGCGGTGCGCTGTCCGGGTTCCACGCGCTGATCTCCTCGGGCACCACGCCGAAGATGATCGAGAAGGAATCGCAGATCCGGGTCATCGGCTACGGCGGCATGCTCACCGAGTCGTTCGTGGCGATCATGGCGCTGGCCGCGGCGTGCATCATCGATCCGGGCATCTACTTCGCGATGAACATGCCCGACAGCGCGCTCGGCGACACCGTGCAGTCGGCGTCGCAGGCGGTGGCGGGCATCGGCTTCCATGTCACCCCGGAGCAGCTGTCGGCTGCCGCGGCGGCGGTCGAGGAGGAGACGCTGGTGGGCCGCAGCGGCGGCGCACCGACCCTGGCACTGGGCCTGTCCGAGGTGTTCTCGCAGGTCATGGGCGGGGACGCGATGAAGGCGTTCTGGTACCACTTCGCGGTGATGTTCGAGGCGCTGTTCATCCTGACCACTGTGGACGCCGGCACCCGAGTGGGCCGGTTCATGCTGCAGGACACGGTCGGCAACGTCTGGAAGCGCTTCGGCGACGTCAGCTGGAAGCCGGGCAACTGGCTGGCCAGCGCGGTCATCGTCGGCGCGTGGGGCTACTTCCTGTGGGCCGGCGTGAACGACCCGCTGGGCGGGATCAACCAGCTGTTCCCGCTGTTCGGCATCGCCAACCAGCTGCTGGCGGCGGTGGCGCTCGCGGTGGCCACGACGCTGCTCATCAAGGCGGGCAAGGCGAAGTACGCCTGGGTGACGCTGATCCCGCTGGCCTGGGACGCGGCGGTGACGCTGACGGCGAGCTGGCAGAAGATCTTCTCCTCCGACGCCAAGATCGGGTTCTTCGCCCAGCGCGCGTCCTACCAGGCCGCGCTGGACGCCGGGCAGACCAGCAAGGGCACGGCCGACACCGTCGAGGAGATGCAGAAGGTGGTGGTCAACTCCACTGTGGACGGCGTGCTGAGCGTGCTGTTCGCGGTGCTGATCATCATCGTGCTGGTGGACGCGGTCCGCGTCTGGATCAAGGCGCTGCGCACCACCGAGCCGCTGCCCAGCACCGAGGCCGAGTACGTGAAGTCGGAGTTGTGGGCGCCCTCCGGCCTCATCCCCACGGCCGAGGAACGCCAGAAGCAGAAGGAGCTCGCTTCCTCCGGGAGTGGCGGGAGTTGAGCGGCACGACGCTGACCAGGCTGCGCGGATCCGTCCGCGCGGCCTGGCAGATCGTGCGCGGTGTCGTGGGCGAGACGGCCTACGAGACCTACCTGGAGCACCACCGCGCCCACCACGGCTCCGAGCAGCCGATGACCGAGCGCGAGTTCTGGCGAGCCCACATCGATCGCAAGGAGATCGATCCCGGGTCCCGCTGCTGCTGATCCGACGACGCGAGGGCGGAAGTTCCACCGGGAACTTCCGCCCTCCGTCGTTCGAGGACATTCCTGGGCAGCAGGTTTCCGCTCAGCGGTAGCGAGGCATCCTCAGGGGCGGTGGCGGATCGCGACAGTGATGCTCGTCCGTGGTCCCCGAAGAAGTGAGGCCCCACCTTGCGCACCCAGGTCGCGATCGTCGGCGGTGGTCCCGCCGGTCTGCTGCTGTCCCACCTGCTGCACCTGCAGGGCATCGACTCGGTCGTGCTCGAGCGGCGCAGCCAGGAGCACGTCCAGAAGCGGGTCCGCGCGGGCGTGCTGGAGCAGGGCACGGTCGACCTGCTGCGGGAGGTCGGCGTGGGCGAGCGGATGCTGCGCGAGGGCGACCGGCACGAGGGCGTGCACATGCAGTTCGACGACGAGCGGCTGCACATCCCGTTCACCGAGCTCACCGGACGCGCGATCACCGTCTACGGCCAGCAGGAGGTCGTCAAGGACCTCAACGAGCGGCGGCGGGCCGACGGCGGCCAGGTCCTGTTCGAGGTCGACGACGTCGCGGTGCACGACGTGACCACCGAGAGCCCGCGCGTGACCTTCACCCACGAGGGCCGGGCGCAGGCCCTGCAGGCGGACTTCGTCGCCGGCTGCGACGGCTTCCACGGGGTGTGCCGGGACGTCATCCCGCCGGACGTGCGCCGCGTCTACGAGCGGGTCTACCCGTTCGGCTGGCTGGGCATCCTCGCCGAGGTCGCGCCTTCCACCGATGAGCTGATCTACGCCAACCACGCGAGCGGATTCGCGCTGCACAGCATGCGTTCGGCCAGCATCAGCCGCTTCTACCTCCAGTGCGAGCCGGACGAGACGCTGGCGAACTGGCCCGACGCGCGCATCTGGGACGAGCTGCACGCCCGCCTGGCCTTCCCGGGCTGGAAGCTGCAGGAGGGGCCGATCATCGACCGGTCGGTCACCGCGATGCGCAGCTTCGTGGCCGAGCCGCTGCGCCACGGCAGGCTCTTCCTCGCGGGCGATTCGGCGCACATCGTGCCCCCGACCGGCGCGAAGGGGCTCAACCTGGCGGTGGCCGACGTGGACCGGCTCGCGGAAGCGCTCGTCGACCACTACCGCACGGGCAGCGACGCCGGACTGGACGAGTACTCGGCGAAGTGCCTGGAACGGGTGTGGCGGGTGCAGCACTTCTCGTGGTGGATGACGTCGATGACGCACCGCTTCGAGGGCCCGGACCAGGACTTCGAGCGCCGCCTGCAGCGCTCCCAGTTCGACTACCTGCGCTCCTCGACGGCCGCGGCGACGACGCTGGCCGAGAACTACGTCGGGATGCCGCTGCGCTGAAAATCGGTTTCGCACCGGTCGACCGGGCGGAACAATTCGGCGAGTGGATTTCGAGACGTTTGACGCGCGGGGATACCGGACGGTCGATGTCCGGACCGGATATGGCGAGTGGGTCGCCGACTACGAGAACACCGTCGAGGACGTGATGGACCTGGCGCTGCTGGAGCGCCTGGTCGAGCCGAGGTGGTCGGCGGTGAGCCGGGCCGCCGACCTCGGCTGCGGCACCGGCCGCACCGGGCAGTGGCTCCGGGAGCGCGGTGTCGAGCGCATCGACGGCGTGGACGTCACCCCGGAGATGCTGGACCTGGCGCGCCGCCGGGGCGCGCACGAGCGGCTGGAGGAGGCCGACGCCACAGCCACCGGACTGCCCGGCGGCGCCTACGACCTGGTGATCTGCTCGCTGATCGACGAGCACCTGGACGAGCTGCGTCCGCTCTACTCGGAAGCGCACCGGCTGGCCGCACCCGGTGCGGCGTTCGTGCTGGTCACGTTCCACCCGCACTTCATCATGACCTCGGGCATGCCCACCCACTACACCAACGCCGAGGGTGAACCGGTCGCGATCGCCACCCACGTGCACCTGATCAGCGACCACGTCGCGGCAGGTCTCGGCGCGGGCTGGCGACTGGCCGAGCTCCACGAGAACGTCATCGACGACGCCTGGCTGAAGATCAAGCCCAGGTGGGAGCGCTTCCGCAACCACCCCTTCTCGGCCGCCTACACCTGGCGCAAGGACGCCTAGCGCCCCGGAAAATGCGCCGACGCCGGCGGTTCCAGGCAGCGGGGCTTCCCCGGGAAGCCCACCGGGCCGCAGCGAGGGCCGGGACTCCACGACGCGGAACTTTCGCATCCGCCCCGGCGCGCTAGGAGAATCTTTTCAGTCTGCGCTGAAGTGGAAAAGCCTGTTCACGGCTTCACGCGTTCCCCCAAACGAGTGGACAGCCGGATGTCCGATGAGTCCGCCGCGAGTGGTGTGTAAGCTTGGCGCTGGTCGTTGTTTTTCTGGGTTCGTGTTTGCGCACGCTCGCAGGATTTGATGCGAGCGAGCAGCTTGTCCGTGGTTGTAGCTGGAAAGCCGCCGTTCGAGATCCCCGGCCCGGGCTCCCACGAAGTGTGGGCTCCCGTCAAACGCTCCAGCTCCCAGGAGGAGACAGACATGGCACAGGGAACTGTGAAGTGGTTCAACGCTGAAAAGGGCTTCGGCTTCATCGCCCCCAACGACGGTGGCCCGGACGTCTTCGTCCACTACTCGGCCATCGACGCCAGCGGGTTCCGCAGCCTCGAAGAGGACCAGCAGGTCACCTACGAGGTCACCCAGGGCCCGAAGGGCCCGCAGGCCAGCTCGGTTCGCGTCTGAGCCTCGCAAGCATGAACGCCGCCGGCTGCTCGCCCTCGGGCGAGCAGCCGGCGCGCTGCTATCAGGAAGGTTTCTCATAACCACCGCAACACCCGTGTCCTCCGGGACACCGGCACCCAGGCAGGCCGCTCCGGACGAGATCGCCCCGGTCCAGTTCGTCGAGCCAGAACCCGCCGCCGTCGAAGAGCACGCTCAACCGGTCGCCGATCACAGCGAAGCCGGAATGCTCGACCTCCGCAGCCCCTTCACCACGTAGACCACCCCCGAGGCGCTCGCTCCCGACGATTCCTCGAGCAGTTGCGCACGAGCGGCAACGTCGAGCTGAGCGACGGCGTCACCCCGGACCGCGAGGCTTCGACAACGAGCACAGTGGACGAAGAGTTGCGTCTCTCCCACGCTCGTCTCCAGCCATGCACGCCCCGGCTCAACGCTGACCGCCGTGCTGGTCAACACCCGCGGCACCGGGCCGGGGACCGCTCGGCCGGCTCGCACTGACCTCCCTCTGCGGCCAGGTGCTCGGGTGGCTGCTCATCCCCGTCGGAAGCCCCCGGTTGCGCGTCGAGGTGGGCTCCTCCCTGCTGCTGCTCACTCCCGTCGGAGCTCTCCTGCTGGGCGCCGTCGCGCTCGGAGAGGTTCCCTCGGCCCTGCATGCACTCGGATGCGCCCTCGTGCTCGGCAGCGCGCACCTGGTGGCCGCCGGCAGCGGCCGAGAACCCGGGGCCGAGGGGCGGCTGAAAGGAATTCTCCGAGCACCTGGGCTCACCGGCCGGATCTCCCGCCTCGCGCGATTTCCCGCCCGAAGCTGCTCGCGGCGATCACGCTCGACTCGGAGCTTTCCGCCCGCGACATCGCGGATCGGCATGGGCGCGCGACGATCTCGACGACGCAGGAGCCGGATCGGAGATCAGGAGGTTCAGGAATTGAAGTGTGGGGAAAGTGTCGAGATGATCTCTCCGCCCTTTCCCCGCCACTCGTTTCACCTGGGAATACGTGGGGCAGGTGGGACTTGAACCCACGACCTGACGGATTATGAGTCCGCTGCTCTGACCAGCTGAGCTACTGCCCCGTGGGGTGCTCGGTATCGGCGATCGTATCGAGGGCGTCACTGAGCGAGGTCGCCGGGTGTTCCGGCCGGACGGCCCATCGTGATAATGGGCGGAACGGCGGAAAAGGCAGCGCATCGGGGTTGCGTCGGTTGGTCTACCGATCTTCGCGAGCGGAGTCGGAATCAGCACTCCGACGGATCGATCGAACCGCGTTCGCACAGGTGAGCGCGTTGTTGTTCACCGCTGGTCGGTTCTCGGCCGCAGGCCGTGCCGCATTGCAGATATCCCGGCAGCTGGTCGTATTCCTCGACGGAGTGCGGGTATCCGGAATCTTGCTGGAATTGCTGGAAATCTTCGCCGGCCGTCCCCCGCTCGACGCGCGACTCGGCCGGCGCGGGCGGCGGGGTCATCTCGGTCGGGGCGCCCTCGCAGGCGAGCAGTGCCACCGCGAGAGCAGTGGTCGCGATCGGTCTGCTCATCACCGCTCCTCCGCCTCGGACGCACCAGGGACGCACGAGTATCGGGGGCGCTGCGGCGGCCCGCGACCGCAGTGATCGGCCCGGGCATGACGAAGGCCCGGCGCCTGTGGGGTGCGCCGGGCCTTCGAAGGAGGTGCCGTGGTCTTCAGCCGAGCAGGCGGAAGATGTCGAACGCCCCCGAAAGTTGACCGATGATCGCGATGGTGGCCATCAGCGCCCCGAGCGCGGCCACCGTCAGCACGGACATGATGATCAAGTACACGACCGCCTTGATCGGCTTCGGCAGCTTGCTCACCGAATCCAGATCGGGCAGCGTGAAGTGCGGTTCCTTGCCGATCCCTGGTGCGGACATCTGACTCCCCCGTCCCTTGTCAGTTCCCTCGGACGACCACCTTCATTCGAGGGACGAAGCGCGAACGGAAAACCGTTGCGCCGAATCGCATCACGAATTCGTCTCGGTCAGAAATCGATCGAATCATCCAACGCGGTCGGCCCCTGCGGCTCCGCGCGCCACGAGGGCTTGGCACGAATCATCCGCACCAGAACCCTCGGCCGCGAGCCGAATCAGGACGTCATCGCGCATTTCGACCCTGGATCGTTATCCGGCCGGCGGTCCGCGGCGTGCGGACCGGCGATGCTGGTGGATCGGGGTGCCGCCACGCTGGAACACCGCCGCCCACACCAAGATTCTCGCATCCGCCACCTTTGATCTTCGTCCGGGTGGCACTGCGCCGAAACCGCCGATCGGGCATCGAACAACGTTCGCGATCGCACCACCCGATTCGCGTTCGGAATCGATCGACCTGGCTCGAATGCGAATTCGAGAAGAGAACTCCCGGGGTCGGAACGAGAGCCACCGATGCGATTCCGCGATTCTTCCGAGTCCCCCGAGCAACATCGTCGGACCGCCGGCCGTCCGCCCGAAGCCTCCGCTAACCGGAAGGAAATCAACCTGATGGGTGCATGACCGGACACCCGTTCGGTGGCAGACTACAGCCGCAAGTGAGCGTGACGTGATCGCTACGATGCGTTACGGCAGTACGCGTACCGCGAAGGGGTTGAACCGTGAGTCAGTCGAAGGCGGAGATGTTCGCCCCGGAAGGCGTGGACCTCGAACACCCCAACGTCGCCCGGGTCTACGACTACTACCTCGGCGGACGGGCCAACTACGCGGTCGATCGGGTCTTCGGCGAGAAGGCGCTGGAGCGCTACCCGTTCGTCGCACCCGCCGCCAAGGCCAACCGCCTGTTCCTGCACCGCGTGGTGCGCTACCTCTGCAAGCAGGGCATCCGGCAGTTCATCGACATCGGCTCCGGCGTTCCGACGATGGGCAGCACCCACCAGGTCGCCGATGAGCTCGTCGACGACGCCAACTGCGTCTACGTCGACAACGAGCCGGTGGCCGTCGCGCACTCGCGCATCCTGCTCGAAGAGGAAGAGGTCACCGACAAGCACTGCGTGCTGCACGCCGACCTGCGCGAACCCGACGAGCTGTGGAAGCAGATCGAGGAGAGCGGCGTCATCGACGTCGAGCAGCCGGTCGCGTTACTCCTGATCGCCGTCCTGCACGTGACCCAGCCCGGCCCGAACGGCGAGGACATCGGTCCGCAGGCCGTCGCCCGCTTCCGCGAGCTGATGCCCGAGGGCTCCTACCTGGTGATCACCCACGGCACCGCCGACGACGTGCCGGACAAGCGCAAGCGGGAGATGGCCGAGTTCGGCAAGATGTACGACCAGTCGGCGACACCGGTGATCTGGCGTCCGCACGACGAGATCGAATCCTTCTTCGGCGACTACGAGCTCGTGGAGCCGGGCTGCACCTGGACTCCGCTGTGGCACCCGGAGGAAACCGGGGAGAACGCGCCCGTGATCGAGTTCGACAGCCCGAACGACTCGGTCGTCTGGGCGGGAGTCGCCCGCAAGCCCTGATCAGCACCGCTCGCAGCCGCCGCGACCCGCTGGTCGCGGCGGCTGCGACGTCTGCCCGGAACCAGCACGCACCTGGCGCCGCTGGGTACGCTCGAAGCGATCACCCGGCCCGACGACCTCGGGAGGTCCCCGTGCCCGAATGGCGCCCCCGCCCGCTGCGCAGGCGCGGCAGGCATCCCGAGCCGGTGATGCCCCACCGGGAATCCGCCCCCGAGCACTCGATGGACCCCCGAGCCGCCGACGAGCGGCCGCTGGCCGACCGGCCGCTGATCGACACCGCCATCTACCGCCACGGCGTCCGCATCGCCACTCCGGAGAGCCTCGGCGAGACCTACCGGCAGCTGCCCGGCGCGGACGGGACCATGGCCTGGATCGGCCTGTACCGGCCGGCCGAAGAGGAGCTGCTGGCCGCCGCCGACGAGTTCGACCTGCACAAGCTCGCGGTCGAGGACGCGATCGTCGCTCACCAGCGGCCGAAGATCGAGCGGTACGGGGACACGCTGTTCGTCGTGCTGCGCGCGGCCACCTACCTCGACGACGTCGAGGAGGTCAACTTCGGCGAGCTGCACCTGTTCGTCGGCCCGAACTTCGTGCTCACCGTCCGCCACGGCCAGGCCCCCGACCTGTCGGTCGTGCGGCGGCGGATGGAGACCGACCAGGACCTGCTCCGGCGCGGTCCCGAAGCCGTGCTCTACGCGGTGCTCGACCACGTCGTGGACGGGTACGCGCCGGTCATCGCCGGGCTGCAGAACGACATCGACGAGATCGAGACCGAGGTCTTCGACTCCGAGCCGCACGTGTCGCGGCGCATCTACGAGCTGTCCCGCGAGGTCATCGAGTTCCAGCGCGCGACCCGGCCGCTGCTGGCGATCCTGCGCAGCCTGGAGGCCGGGTTCGAGAAGTACCAGATCGACGAAGAGCTGCAGCGCTACCTGCGCGACGTCGCCGACCACGCGACGACCGTCGCCGAGCGCGTCGACGGGTTCCGGCAGATGCTCGACAACATCCTCACCGTGAACGCCACGCTGGTCACCCAGGCGCAGAACGAGGAGATGAAGCGCATGACCGAGGCCAGCTACGCGCAGAACGAGGAGATCAAGCGGATCTCCTCGTGGGCGGCGATCCTGTTCGCCCCGACGCTGATCGGCACGGTCTACGGGATGAACTTCGACGTGATCCCGGAGCTGCACTGGTCGCTGGGCTACCCGTTCGCGCTCCTGCTGATGATCATGGTCTGCCTCAGCCTCTACGCCATCTTCAAGCGCCGCAACTGGCTCTAGCTCAGACCTGGCGCTCGAAGGTCACCAGCAGTCCCTCGACGCCTCCCGGCCCCATGCGGCCCCTCACGTCGGCACCGGTGATCGCCTTGAGCTGCCAGCCCTCGCCCGCGTGGTCGTTGAGCACCTTCTCCAACTTGTCACCGGACATCTTGCCGCCGAGCCACTTCTCGCGGAGCTCCACGACCTTGTACTCGTAACCCACGACGACTCCCCCGTTCCCGACGTCTTCCCCACCGGTCAACGCTGCGCTCGCGCGCGGAGTTCCGCGCGCCGGCGGCCGCAGGTCACTCGAAGGTGCCGACCTTGCGCAGATAGCAAGTGCCGCACATGGATTCGTAGCCGACGTCGCCCTCGATGGCGACCTGGCCGCCGTCCTGGGTGAACTCGCCGTTGACGGTGCGGGCGTTGAGCGTCGCCTTGCGGCCGCAGCGGCAGATCGTCTTGAGCTCCTCGATGGAGTGCGCCAGCTCCATCAGCCGCAGGCTGCCCGGGAAACCGCGGGTGCGGAAGTCGTTGCGCAGCCCGTAGGCGATCACCGGGATCCCGTCGAGCACCGCCAGCCGGAACAGGTCTTCGACCTGCTCGCCGGTGAGGAACTGCGCCTCGTCGACGAGCACGCAGTCCGGCGCCCCCGCCGCCAGCACGACGCCGCGGACGGCGGTGTCGGCGTCGCAGACCAGGTCGACCTCCCGCGTCACGTTGATGCGCGAGAGCACCACGGGACTCTTGGTGTCGATCTCGGGCTTGACCACGAAGACGCGATGCCCGCGTTCGGCGTAGTTGTGCGCGACCTGGATCAACGCGGTCGACTTGCCGGAGTTCATCGCCCCGTATCGGAAGTAGAGCTTCGCCACGACCGAACACGGTAGCCACACCCGATCACCCGACGCCCCAGGCCCACGTCCTCGCGTGAGGGGAACGAAAAAGCCCAGACCGTTGGCCTGGGCTTCGCGCTCCTCCGACTGGACTCGAACCAGTAACCCTTCGGTTAACAGCCGAATGCTCTGCCAATTGAGCTACGGAGGAATGTTCTCTTGTCGTCGGCGCTCTCTCGCGCTGACGGGAACTACTTTAGCGGATGCCCGAAAGGCGTTTCACGGCACCCCCCGCTTTTCTTCATCCCGAACATCTGTGCAGGTCACGCGCAGTGAGCGGCGACGAAGACCCTGCGGAACGGGAACCAGGTCACGCCGTCGGGCCGTTTCGGATAGGCGATCGAGAGGCGATGGGACAACTCGCTTCGGAACTCGGCCCACTCCTCGTCGTCCAATGCCGCTCGCACCGGGCGCAGAGCGGTTCCGCTCACCCACTCCAGGACCGGGTTGTCCCCGCGCAGCGCGTGCACGTAGGTCGTCTCCCAGGCGTCGACCTCGACGTCCGGATCGGCCAGCTCGTCGGCGTAGGACAGCGGGTCGCGCACGACGTCGTCGTGGCGCAGCACCCCGTCGAGCTTGCCGCGCCAGCGCTGCTCGGCGGCCAGCTCGCGGATGGTGGCGTGCGACGGGGCGTCGAAGTTGCCGGGGACCTGGAAGGTGAACCAGGCACCGCTGGGCAGCTCGGACAGCCAGCGGTGCAGCAGTTCGACGTGATCGGGGATCCACTGCAGGACCGCGTTGCACAGCACCACGTCGGTGTCGGGCTGCGGCTTCCAATCCCGGACGTCCTCGACCCGCGCGGGCACACCCCGCGAGCGGGCCTCGGCGACCATCTCCTCCGAGGAGTCCAGCGCCTCCAGCTCGGCGCGCGGCCAGCGGCCGGTGAGCAGCGAGGTCAGGTTCCCCGCACCGCATCCGAGATCGACGACCCGCCTGGGGCTCTCGGCGCGCACTCTGGCGATCAGGTCGAAGGCCGGGCGGTCGCGCTGATCGCTGAAGGTCAGGTACTTGCCGGGATCCCACATGCCGCCACCTCCGCTAGCAGTACGCCCGTACCGTATACCGGGCGTTCGATCGCGTCGAGGACGTTTCGAGGTGGAACGACCTCAGGAAGGCAGGTCGCGGGACTGCCGCAGGCTCGCCACCAGCGCGCCGACCAAGCGGTCCAGCGCCGGTTCGTCCGTGCCCTGATCGGGCCGGATCTGCAGCTCGATGCCGTCGCGGCCGGGAACCTTGCGCTGGATGAACCAGGCGCCACCACCCGGCAGGTCCCGGTGGTGGCGGGACCGGATCGAGCGGTTCACGCGCTCGTGGACCACGTCGGGCAGCCGGCTCTCACCGGTCAGCGCCAAGCGCTGAGGCCGCAGGTCGCGCAGGTAGACCGCGCCGTCGACGTGGCGGGTCTCCTCGGCCTCGGTGATGGTGAGCACGCCACCGCCCCAGGCCGCCTTGCTGATCAGGTGCCAGCCGACCCGCCGCCCCTCCGGGAGCCAGAGGCCCAGGTGGGTGGCCACCACCGAGCCGTCCTCGCTGGGTGCGACGGACAGGACCTGCTCGTCGGGGTCGAGGCTGCCCGGGAAGTTCGCCGGGACCTCGGCGGTTCCGCTCAACTTCGCCAGCAGCCTCTTGATCACAGAGTCGTTCCCATCGCCTGGTCCAGCAGTGCCTTGCGGTAGCCCTCCAAGGCGACCATGTCGCCGAACAGGGCGTTGTACTCCTCGGCGTCCTCCAGCGGCGACATCCGCTGGACCTTGGACTTGATGTCGGCGATCTGCCTGCTGACCAGCCGTTCTTGCAGCCGGGCGATGATCGCGCTGACGTAGCGCGGATCGTCCTCGGTCGTCCACTCCAGGGCCTCGACCGCCAGCTGCGTGCACAGCCGGGCGCCGATCTGGCTCTCGCACTGCTGCGCGACCGCGTCGACCAGTCCCGCCCCGCTCAGCCCGGAGGCCGTGCCGCCCGCGGCCAGCAGCGCCTTCTGCACCTCGGCGTAGACCGGCTCGGTGAACGCCTCGGCGGGCAGCGAGTCGTAGAGCGGACCGGCCAGGGCCGGGACCTGCAGAGCCGCCTTGATGGCCTCCCGCTGCAGCCAGCGGGGGTCGTGCCTCGGCGGGCGCTGCGGCAGCTCGACGTCCATGCCCAGCGACTGCTGGTTCTCCTCGCGGCGCGGACGGCGCTGCTTGCGGACCGGGGCTCCCGAGCTCTCCCGAACCCGCTTGACCACCTGGTTCTCGTCGTTCCAGCCCGCCCACCAGGCGAGCCGGGCCGCGTACCCGTCGCGACTGGCCGGGTCCTTGATCTGGGCGATCAGCGGAACCGTGCGCTTGAGCGCGGCGACGCGCCCGTCCACCGAGTCCAGGTCGTAGTCGGTGAGCAGGCTGCGGATGGCGAACTCGAACAGCGGCCTGCGCCGGGCCACCAGGTCGCGCACGGCGGCGTCGCCCTGGGCCTCGCGCAGCTCGCACGGGTCCATGTTGTCCGGGGTGATCGCCACGTAGGTCTGGCCGGCGAACTGCTGCTCGCCGTCGAACGCCTTCATCGCCGCCTTCTGCCCGGCCTCGTCACCGTCGAAGGTGAAGATGACCTCGCCGCGGAAGGCGTCGTCGTCCATCATCAGCCGCCGCAGCACCGAGATGTGCTCGTCGCCGAACGCGGTGCCGCAGGAGGCGACCGCCGTCGGCACGCCCGCCAGGTGCATGGCCATCACGTCGGTGTAGCCCTCGACGACCACGGCCTGGCGGCGCTTGGCGATCTCCCGCTTGGCCAGGTCGATGCCGAACAGCACCTGCGACTTGTTGAAGATCGGGGTCGCGGAGGTGTTGACGTACTTGGCCTCGATCGGGTCGTCGTCGAAGATCCGCCGCGCGCCGAAACCGACGACGTCACCGCCGAGGTCCTTCAGCGGCCACAGCAGCCGCCGGTGGAAGCGGTCCATCGGACCGCGCCTGCCTTCGCGGGACAGTCCGCACTTGATCAGCTCGTCGACCTCGAAACCCTTGGTCAGCAGCAGTTTCGTGAGCTTGTCCCAGCCGCTGGGCGCGAAACCGCAGCCGAAGCGCTGGGCGGCGGCCTCGTCGAAGCCGCGCGTGGTCAGGTACTCGCGGGCCGGCTGGGCCTCGGGCGAGCGCAGCTGCTCGGCGTAGAACTCGGCGGCGAGGCGGTGCGCCTCGACCATGCGCGAGCGGCTGCCGCGGTCGCGCTTCGGGCCCGGCGTGCCGCCCTCGTACTGCAGCTGGAGACCGACCCGATCGGCCAGCCGCTCCACGGATTCCACGAAGCCGAGGTGCTCGATCTTCATCATGAAGGCGATCACGTCGCCGCCCTCACCGCAGCCGAAGCAGTGGAAGGTGCCGTGGCTGGGGCGGACGTTGAACGACGGCGTCTTCTCGTCGTGGAACGGGCACAGGCCCTTCTGCGCGCCACCACCGGCGTTGCGCAGAGCGACGTACTCGCCGACGACGTCGTCGATCCGGTTGCGATCGCGCACCTCGGCGATGTCGCTCTCCCGGATCCTGCCTGTCACGTCACCCAGTCTAGGGCCAAAGAGATCGGCCACGACCGGGTGTCCGCTCGGTGCGGCAGAATCGATCGCGTGAGGCCTGACACCAGCACGCTCGCCGCGGAGTTCGACCGGCACCGAAGCCGTCTGATCGGCCTCGGCTACCGGCTGACCGGACGGCTCGCCGACGCCGAGGACGCGGTGCAGGACGCCTGGCTGCGGCTGACCGACACCGATCACGACGAGATCCGCGACCTGGGCGGCTGGCTGACCACCGTGGTGAGCAGGCTGTGCCTGGACCGGATGCGCTCGGCCGCCGTGCGGCGCGAGAGCTACGTCGGCCCGTGGCTGCCGGAACCGCTGGTGAGCGCCGTGGATTCCGATCCGGGCGACATCGTGGCCGGCCAGGACGACCTGCGGATGGCAGCGATGCGGGTGCTCCACGAGCTGCCGCCGGACCAACGGCTCGCGCTGGTGCTGCACGACGGCTTCGACGCGCCCTTCGCCGAGATCGCCGAGGTGCTGGGCTGCAGCGTTCCCACCGCGCGCCAGCACGCGTCGCGGGCGCGCCGGACGATGGTCCAGGCCGCGCCGCCGGAGCGGGTCCCGCTGCCCGAGCAGCAGCGGGCGCTGGAGGACTTCCTGACCGCGGTGGCCGCCAAGGACCTCGCCGCGCTCACCCGGCTGCTGCACCCCTCGGCCACCGTCTACGGCGACAGCGGCGGCAAGGCCCGCACCGCCCGGCGCCCGGTCGTGGGCGCCGACAAGGTGGCGCGCTTCGCCATCGGGCTCATCGACAAGTACGGCGCGGAGCTGCTCGGCGCGGCACGTCCGGTGCTGGTCAACGGCGACTTAGGCGTGATGCTGCCGGGCGACGACGCCGAGGTGGCGCCTCGGGTGTTCACACTGGCCGTCCGCGACGGACGGCCGGCGGAGGTGTTCGACATCGTCAACCCGGACAAGCTGACCCGCGTGGAGTTCGACTAGGGCATCGGCACTCGGCACGCCTCTCCGCTGGTGAAGCCCTGCGCGGTCAGGCCCAGCGCGTGGTTGATGCGGGTGCGCTGGTTCTCCAGTGCGATCATGTAGGTCAGCTCGACCATCCCCTTGTGGCCGAGGCGCCGGTCGAGTTCGGCGACCTGCTCGTCGGTGACCTGCATGGGCTGCTCGGTCATCGCGTCGGCGTAGGCGATCACCAGCCGCTCGATCTCGGAGTACTTCTCCGAGGTGCGGTAGTCGTCGATCTCCTTGAGCCGGTCGATGTCCAGGCCCTCGTTGCGCTGCAGCATCGTGCCGAAGTCGACGCACCACGAGCAGCCGATCTTGGTGGCCACCCGGTAGACCGCCAGCTCGCGCAGGTTCGCCGGCAGCGCCTTGGCCGCCTTCTCCACCGCCATCTCCGACACGCCGGTGGCCATCAGCAGGCCCTGGTGGTGCGCGACCACGGCCAGCGGGTCCAGCACCGCGCCGTAGCGGCGCCGGGAGAACCGGTAGGTGAGCCTGGTCAGCAGGTTCGCTTCGCTGGTGGGCACGCCCGGAATGCGCGGCATCGCTCGCTCCCTCCTCGCCACCCCGGTTTTCGGGGTTCGTCACCGGAGTGACGAGACAGGTCGCCGGAGCGTGACAGCTCAGCTCGGATCGGTGATGCGGGCCAGGAAGTAGAGCGCACCGCTGTCGCGGTGGCGGACCAGGAACAGGAACGGGCGGTCCACCTCGACGCGCACCGGTTCGGGCTCCCGGACGATGGCGGTCAGCCGCATCATCATCGCGGTCGCCGCCGCGCCTTCCAGACCCGCTTCGTCGACGTCGAGCACCGACTCGTGCAGCACCTCCGAGACGCGCAGCGACCGGTCGGTCAGCGGGGTGAAGTCGGCGGCCGGGGTGAACAGGTCCCGCACGCCCAGCTCGCCGAGCGGTTCGGTGAGCTCCGCACCGCCGGAGACCTTGAAGCGCGGCAGGAACAGCTCGACCTTGCGCTGCTCCAGGGCGCCGAGCAGGCCGGTCAGGCGCTCGGTGGTGAGCTCGGGTTCGGCGGTGGCCAAGTCGCCGTCCGGGAGCAGGACGACCGCTTCCACTCCCCCTGCGGCCGGGAGCCCGATCGCCTGCCAGCCGTCGGTGGCGGCGTGGCCGAGGGTGCGCGCGGCCGTCATGGTGGGCACGTCGTGGTCGCCGTCGGGGGCGTGGAACGGGCGCTGGGTGGTCTTGGTCTTCTCGAACGCCTCGCGCCAGGAGACCTTCAGGTAGAGGGCGTTGACCAGGGCTGCGACGGTCTGCGGGTGGACCGCGCCGGTGGGCAGCAGTTCCGGGATGAGGTCCCGGGTGGTCTCGGCGACGTCGGCGTTGATCAGCTCGCGGGCGGCTTCCGGATCGTCCTGGAACGGGGCGTTGCGCACCGCGCTGCCGGGCCAGTCCTTGAGCGCCAGCCGGTAGGACTCCTCGATCGGCAGGTCCGCGTGCGCCCAGAGGGTGTTGGCGACCGCCAGCACTGGCTGCTCGCCCGAAGCCGCGGCGAGCTCCGAGGCCGAGCCCAGCAGCTCCAGCAGGTTCGCCGGTTCGTCGCGCAGCGCGGCGACGAGCTCTTCCCTGGTGTTGCCACCGGTCGCGGTGGCCGCCAGCCCGAGCGCGCTGCTCACCGAGTACGGCGACCAGCAGAAGGTCTTGGTCGGCGGCGGAGCCAGCTTTCCGTGCAGTGCCAGGGCGAAGTCGAGGTGATCGTTCACGTCCGCAGGGCTCCGTTCCGCGTCGAGGAGACTCGGGCTTGATCCCGAGTCTGCCAGAGCGCGGCGCTGGGACCCGTCGGCGAACGCTCCCGGCTTCCAGCCGGATTTCCCGTTCCGCTGCCGGCGGGTGCTGACACGCCTTCTGGTGGGCACGCCGGTGGGCACCGGGAGAGCCGCGCGGAGTCCAGAAGGCGTGTCAGGTTCGGCTACCCGAGCGAACCTGCGCAGGACCACGAGGTCAGCGGAGGGATTCCTCGATGTCGCTCAGCCCCATGAGGCGGAGTTCCTGGGCGATGTACTCGGCGGCTCGCTGGCCCGCGGGGTCCTGCCAGCGAAGATCTTTGATCCAGTCGGCCAGGTTGTCCGCGTTGACGTACGGCTCGCCTCCGACGACGAGCTTCTGGATGTAGTGCCGGTTGCGCATTCGGGGTCTCCTCGCGGCCCGGCGTCGGGGGAACGACGGGCCGCCGCCGCTCGGCTCGGGATGCCGCGCGGTACGGGGATCAGGGCACATGCCGCCAGCAGACCTGCCAGTCGACACTCTGGGTGAGGATTGTCCCCGACGACCCGAGATCCATTCACCCCCATTCGGATTAACGTCACAGTGGTTTGGACACGCTGTGTACATGGCGTTCATGCCAGATCACAGCCTGCGCATCCGTCAGCGATGCGACCTGGTCCAGAACCACCCGATATCGGGACGAATCGTCCGAAGCTCGCAGCCAGGCATCGCGCATCACCGGATCGAGTGAAGCCGGTGCGCTCTCGCTCAGCGCCTCGACGAGCTCGGCCAGCCGCTCCCGCTGCCTGGCCTGCATGCGCCGCCGTTCGCCGTCGTGCAGCACGTAGCGCACCGCCATCGCCTTGAGCACCGTCACCTCGGCGACGGCCTTCTCCGGCAGCACCAGGTCCGCGCGGTAGCGGCTCAGCCCGGGCCCGGAGCGCGCCACCGTGCCGCCGACCGCCGCGGCCACGAACCGGCCGACGAGCTCGCTGGTCAGCCGCTTCAACGCGACCTGCGCCGACAGCGTCCCGTCGTAGTCGAGGACCGCGGCCACCACCGGCCAGCGCACCAGCTCCTCGGCCGCCTGCTCCAGCAGCGCGGTCTCGCCGCTGCGCAGGAACCGGTCGTCCGCCAGCTTCGCGATCTGCGCGCGCTCCTGCGGATCGGTCAGCGCCCGCAACGAGATCCGCCCGGAGATCACCGCGTCCTCGACGTCGTGCACCGAGTAGGCCACGTCATCGGCCCAGTCCATGATCTGAGCCTCCAGGCAGCGCCGGTGATCCGGCGAGCCGTCGCGCAGCCACTCGAAGACCTCCAGGTCGTCGTCGTAGACGCCGAACTTGATCTCACCCGGGCGTTTGCGCCACGGGTACTTCGTCGCCGCGTCCAGGCAGGCGCGGGTCAGGTTCAGGCCGCGCCCGATCTCGCCGGAATCGGTGACCTTCGGCTCCAGCCTGGTGAGGATCCGCAGCGTCTGGGCGTTGCCCTCGAACCCGCCGTGCCCGGCCGCCAGCTCGTTGAGCGCGCGCTCGCCGTTGTGCCCGAACGGCGGATGGCCGATGTCGTGGGCGAGACCGGCGGTGTCCACCAGGTCGGGGTCGGCGCCGAGCGCGCTGGCGATGCCCCGCCCGATCTGCGCGACCTCCAGCGAGTGCGTCAACCGGGTTCGCGGCACGTCGACGCCCTCGTTCGGCCCCATCACCTGCGTCTTGCCCGCCAACCGGCGCAACGCGGCGGAGTGCAGCACGCGAGCGCGGTCGCGCGCGAACGGGGTGCGGTCGTCCGGATGCGACGACGCGGCCTCCTTCGGCGCCTCGGGGTGCAACCGCTGGAGGTCGTGCTCGCCGTACCCGGCCAGTTTCGAGCTCATCGCAGTGAGGCTAAGCCCCGAACATGACATTTCCACGCCACAACCCCGACAACGAGGTCAACTGGGAGGCCATGCCCTGCTTCAGGTGTGGGACTCAGCCGGCACCGCCGCGGGTTCTGAGGCGGTTCTCCTGCGAGGACGTGCCGACGTGGTGTATTGGACATGCATGAGTCGGTGCGCCCGGAGCACGAGGATCGCCTCAGGTTCCGCCACCCGCACCGCCGCGCAGAACGACGACGGGTACAACGCTCACCCGAGGCCGTCGCCGTTGAGTTCTGCTGGGGCGTGGGTCAGCCGGTAGAACAGCAGCGCGCCCGTCTCGCGGACGATGTACTTCATCTGGATCTCGCGCGTCTGGACCACCGGGCCCGAGCGGGCCGGGGAGGCCCACGCGTCGAGGCCCATGTCGTTGGCCATGGTCCGGGCCCGCAGCGAGTGCCACGGGTCGCTGACGATCAGCGCGCTGTCCCAGCGGCGCTGATCGGCCAGGTCCGACACCGCCTGCATGCTGCCGAGGGTATCGCTGCCGACGTCGACGTCGACGATCTTGTCGCGCGGAACGCCCTTGTCCACCAACCAGTTCTTGCCGGCCTGCGCCTCGGTGTAGGCGTCACCGGCCTTGCGGCCGCCGACGGTGACGATGTAATCGGTGAGCCCGTCCTCGTAGAGGCCGAGGGCCTGCTTCAGCCTGGCTTCGAGGATGTCGGACGGTTTGCCGTGGTACTGCGCGGCACCCAGCACCACCACGATGTCCACCGGCTGCCGGTCGTCCGCGCGGGCCACCTGCCACACGCGGACCGCGGTACCGCCGACCACCAGGATCGCCACCAGCAGCGCGCCGGCCAGGGCGCGCGAGAGGGTGCGACCGGTCCGCGACCGGTGGGCGGGATGATGTGCGCTCACCGGGGCATCTTCGCAGATCCACCACCGGCACCGAGCGGGCCGGGCCCGCAGCGAAACCGACCTGGTGCTCCGGAGTTCCGCATCGGGTTCAGCAGCCGATCAGCCGGGCGCCCAGGTACTCCTCCAGCTTGTCGACGGCCACGCGCTCCTGGCTCATCGTGTCCCGCTCGCGCACCGTCACCGCGTGGTCGGACAGGGTGTCGAAGTCGACCGTCACGCAGAACGGCGTGCCGATCTCGTCCTGCCGCCGGTAGCGGCGGCCGATCGCACCGGCGTCGTCGAAGTCGACGTTCCAGTTGCGGCGCAGCGTCGCGGCCACATCGCGGGCCTTCGGCGAGAGCTCGGCGTTGCGCGACAGCGGCAGCACCGCGGCCTTCACCGGGGCCAGGCGGCGGTCCAGCTTGAGCACGACGCGCTTGTCCACACCGCCCTTGGCGTTGGGCGCCTCGTCCTCGGTGTAGGCGTCGATCAGGAACGCCATCATCGGACGTCCCACGCCCGCCGCCGGCTCGATCACGTACGGCCGGTAGCGGGAGTTGCTGGCCTGGTCGAAGTAGGTCAGGTCGACGCCCGAGTGGTTGGAGTGCGTGGTGAGGTCGAAGTCGGTGCGGTTGGCGATGCCCTCCAGCTCGCCCCACTCCTGACCGCCGAAGCGGAACCGGTACTCGATGTCCACGGTCCGCTTCGCGTAGTGCGACAGCTTCTCCTTCGGGTGCTCGAACTCCCGGAGGTTGTTCGCGTCGATGCCCAGCTCGGTGTACCAGCCCATCCGCTGGTCGATCCAGTACTGGTGCCACTGCTCGTCCTCGCCGGGCTCGACGAAGAACTCCATCTCCATCTGCTCGAACTCGCGGGTCCGGAAGATGAAGTTGCCGGGAGTGATCTCGTTGCGGAAGCTCTTGCCGATCTGGCCGATGCCGAACGGCGGCTTCTTGCGCGCGGTGGTCATCACGTTGGCGAAGTTGACGAAGATGCCCTGGGCGGTCTCGGGCCGCAGGTAGTGCATGCCCTCCTCGGACTCCACCGGGCCCAGGAAGGTCTTGAGCATCATGTTGAACTCGCGCGGCTCGGTGTACTGGCCGCGGTTGCCGCAGTTCGGGCACGGGACATCGGAGAGGTCGTCCTCGGTGACCTCCTTGCCGGTGCGCTCGGTGTACTCCTCGGCGAGCTGGTCGGCGCGGAAGCGGCGGTGGCAGGAGGTGCACTCCACCAGCGGGTCGTGGAAGGCGCCGACGTGGCCGGAGGCCTCCCACACCTGGCGGGGCAGGACCACCGAGGAGTCCAGGCCGACGACGTCATCGCGGCCCTGCACCATGTGCTTCCACCACTGGCGCTTGATGTTGTCCTTGAGCTCGACGCCGAGCGGTCCGTAGTCCCACGCCGACCGGGTACCGCCGTAGATCTCGCCGGACGGGAAGACGAATCCGCGGCGTTTGCAGAGGCTGACGATCGTGTCGATCTGGTCGGCGGGCACGTTCAACTCCGGAAATTTCACTGGAAACACATCGAACCAGCCGTTCGAGCTGGAGTTTCCCAGCGTACCGATGGCACGGGCTTCACATCCCGGCCGGGCCGTGAGCGCTGCGGGGCCGTCCGCTCGCGGCGGGTGACCGCACGGCATCGACCGATCGGGGAGCCCACCCGCTACCCGTAGGATGGTGCGCGTGGAACGTCATGGCGTGGCCCCCGGCCAGAGCAGCGCTCCGCGTCCGGACCGGCCGGAGGACCACGTCCACTCGCCGGACCGCGACGTGCGGCCGGTGCCGGTGCGCGACCAGCGGGTCCTGCACGACGCGGGTGAGCTGCTGCGCGCGCTGGCCGCGCCGGTGCGCATCGCGATCGTGCTGCAGCTGCGCACGTCGGAGCGCTGCGTGCACGAGCTGGTCGACGCGCTGGGCGTGGCGCAGCCGCTGATCAGCCAGCACCTGCGGGTGCTGAAGTCGGCGGGCGTGGTGTTCGGCGAGCGGCACGGCCGGGAGGTCATGTACCGGCTGGTGGATGAGCACTTGGCGCATATCGTGGTGGATGCGGCGACGCACGCCGAGGAGACCGCCCGCGCACGGGCGGGCGACGACGCAGACGACGGCGGACAGGAGACGGAGACAGCGTGACCACCGGCCAGGAGCCCACCGTAGGCGTACCGGGACTGCGCGCCACCAAGCAGCGGGCTGCGGTCTCGCAGTTGCTCGACCACGTCAACGACTTCCGCTCGGCCCAGGAGCTGCACGAGGAGCTGCGGCGACAGGGCGAGGGCATCGGTCTGACGACCGTGTACCGAACGCTGCAGACGCTCGCCGACGCCGGCGAGGTCGACGTGCTGCGCACCGCCTCCGGCGAGGCCGTCTACCGCCGCTGTTCGAGCCACCACCACCATCACCTGCTGTGCCGGCACTGCGGTCGCACCGTCGAGGTCGCCGACCCGCCGGTGGAGAACTGGGCCGAGCGCATCGGCCAGGAGCACGGCTTCTCCGAGGTCAGCCACACCGTGGAGATCGTCGGCACCTGCCCGGACTGCACGGCCAAGGGCCTCTAGGGCTCTCTGCTAGTCCTGCTTGGCGGTGCGGGTAGCGGAACCTCAGGCCCGCTGGCTCCGGGCGCCACTCCTGATGTATGCCAACGCACGGCGTCGCGGCGTCCTCCCCAGCGACCCGCTGAGAACCCGCGGCGGCGCCGGTTGCGAGGGTGGTGAAGGAGGAAGCGACTTCGTCGCTTGCTTGCGCCCTCAGTACTCGTAGGTGTCCGGTGGGGCTGGGATCTGGTCGATCGTGAGCGGGTCGACTGTGGGGACGTAGTCGTTGGCTTCGGTGGCCGTGCCCGGGCGCAGGCGGCCGGTGATCTCGATCCAGGTGTCGGCCGGGAGTTCTTCGGCGCGCGGACTGGCGAGGTCGACCTTGACCGCGGTGGCGTCGGCCGCGCAGCAGCTGATCCGCATCCTGGCCAGCTGGGTGGTCTCCGGCGTCGGGTGGACGACGAATCCCTGCAGGCGGACGGTTCGGTGGTTGAGCTCGCCGGTGTCGTCCCAGACCACGCGGGTCAGGAACTCCGACATGCTCAGCATCGGCGCCTCACCGGGTGGCAGCGGGGGGAACCGTGCCTGGCTGGGGGCCGCCGGTGCTCCTGCGGCGCGGTCGCGGGTGACCGAGTCGGAGCCGAGCGCGGGCGGGGCGACCAAGAAGATCGCGAACACCGGCAGCAGCAGCATCCAGGGGCTGCGGGTGCCGTGCTCGTGCTGGTCGGCGGCCTGCCCGGCGCGGATGTCGCGGACGATGGCGAATCCGGCGAGGCCGATCATCACCAGTCCGGCGGCGATCAGCCACGGCTGCAACGAGGGTTTGACGTAGCGCAGGTAATCGCCGGTCAGCGAGATCTTCAGCAGGGCGCCGCCGAGCAGCACCAGCAGGATGTTCTGGCTCTCCCGCCGCATCACGCACCTCCCAGCAGTGCGGCGCCCACGACGCACGCGCATCCGATCGCGACCAGGAACGTCGCCGGCGCGAAGCGGGCGGCGAAGCGGCGGCCGAAGGCACCGGACTGCAGCGCGATCAGCTTCAGGTCCACCGCCGGCCCCACCACCAGGAACACCAGCTTCGGCAGCAGCGGCAGGCCGGGCATGGAGGCGACCACGAACGCGTCGGCCTCGCTGCACAGCGCGAGCACCACGGCCAGCACCGCCATGACCAGCACGCCGAGCACGATCTGACCGCCCAGCGTCTCCAGCCACGCGGCGGGCACCAGGACGTTGAACACCGCCGAGGTCAACCCGCCCAGGACCAGGAAACCGCCGGCCTCCACCAGGTCGTGCCGCGCGGACTCGGCGAACACCGCCCACCTGCTGCCGCCGGCCTGGTGCGCCTCGACGCGGCGCAGCGCGCGCTCGGCCAGCCACTCGGCGCGGCCGAGCTTGGCCCACAGCCAGCCCATCACGCAGGCGGTCAGCAGCGAGCCGAGGAAGCGGGCGGGCACCATCCACGGATCGGCGGGGAAGGCCACCGCCGTGGAGACCAGGACGACCGGGTTCACCGCCGGTGCGGCCAGCAGGAACGCGAGCGCGGCGGCCGGGGCGACGCCCTGCTGCATCAGCCTCCGCGCCACCGGCACCGAGGCGCACTCGCAGCCGGGCAGCGCCACGCCGGCGAGCCCGGCGACCGGCACCGCCGCTCCCGTTCTCACCGGCAGCGCCCGGTGCAGCACGTGCGGTGGCACGAACGCCGCGATCAGACCGCTGACCAGCACGCCGAACACCAGGAACGGCATCGCCTGCACGCACACGGCGACGAACACGGTCGATCCGGTGCGCAGCGCGGGCACGTCCAGGACCGCGGTCAGCTGCGGCTGGAAGATCACGGCCAGCACCAGCAGGCCGCACATCACCTCCAGCGAGGTGATCACGGGACGGCGCGTCCGCTGCTGCTCGGCGATCTCGGTCACGGGCGCAATCGTGCCAGTGCCGAGGGGGCACCGTTGCGGGCTCGGTCCCCGATGTGACGAAACCCCAGATCACCCGGGGTTCCGACACACCACGCCATCACCCGGGCGGGTGCTCCCGGCTCGGGATGAAGGATCTCCGCGAGGTCAGGCCGTGCCCTCGGACTCCGCGAGGAGCTCCGAGCGCAGCTGCGACGCCGTGGCGACCACCAGCATCAGCAGGGTGCCCAGCGGCGACGGCTCCATGCCTTCGGCCGGGAACGCGTACCGCAGCGTCACGTCCACGCCCCGCTCGGTGCGCACGACGCCCAGCGTGCCGAACAGTCCCTGGCCCGCGCGCTCGGCGACGGACTGCGCGAGCTCGTCGCCCGCGGGCAGGTCCCACGCGACCACGCAGGTCAGGCTCAGCACGGTCAGGCCCTCGGCGAGCTGCATCGCCTGAACCGCGCACGGCACCTCGGAGTGCCTGAACGTCAGCGCGCCGTCGTCGTCGACGTGCACGTCGTGGTAGTTCTCGAGCGCTTCCTTGGCCGCGGTCATCAACCGCGCGGTGGTAGCGGCCTCTTGGGTCATCAATTAGCCCTCCTGGGCCGACGTGGCTGTCGCCGACCGATCGATTGCACCGCCGAAACGGCGGTCCCGGCGCGCGTACTGCTCGCACGCCTGCCAGAAGTGCGTGCGATCGACGTCGGGGAACAGCGTGTCCTGGAAGACCATCTCGGCGTAGGCGGACTGCCAGAGCAGGAAGTTCGACGTCCGCTGCTCACCCGACGGCCGGATGAACAGGTCCACGTCCGGCATCTCCGGTTGGTAGGTGTACTTGGCGATCGTGCGCTCGTCCACCCGTTCCGGGTTGATCTTCCCGGCGGCCGCCAGTCGCGCGATCTCCCGCGCGGCGTCGCCGACCTCCGCCCGACCACCGTAGTTCACGCACATCGTCAGGTTGAGGACTTCGTTGCCAGCGGTTCGAACCTCGGCCGCCTGCAGGGTGTTGACCACGCTGCGCCACAGCTTCGGCTTGCGGCCCGACCAGCGCACCCGCACGCCCATCTCGTCGAGCTCGTCGACGCGGCGAGCGATCACGTCCCGGTTGAAGCCCATCAGGAAGCGCACCTCTTCGGGGCTGCGCTTCCAGTTCTCCGTGGAGAACGCGTACAGCGAAAGCCACTTCACACCGAGCTCGATGGCGCCCTTGGCCAGCTCCAGCACCACCGCCTCGCCGCGCTTGTGGCCCTCGACGCGCGGCAGCCCGCGCTCGTTGGCCCAGCGACCGTTGCCGTCCATCACCACCGCGACGTGGTTGGGCACGAACTCCGGCGGCAACGCCGGCGGCTTGGCCCCCGAGGAGTGCGGCTCAGGTGCCCGAACGGTCGGGTCGTCCTTGCCTCGCCCGCGGCGTCGCAACATATCCAGGTTCTCCTTCGGCGTGCTCGACGTGCGCGGCCATTGTCCCCGCCGAGCTCGATCCTCAGTTCAGCGGCTGCCCGCTCTCCCCGTCCACGGCTCCGACCAGCGCCGCTTCCGAAGCGCGTTCGCGGATCAGCTCGGGCACGGTCCGCTCCACCAACGGCAACGACCGCAACTGCCGCTCCATGTACCACTGCAGGTGCGCGGCGACCAAACCGCTGGCCTCCCGGCGAACCGGGCCGGTGGCGGCCTCGGCGGTGTCCCAGTCACCGTGCAGCAGCGCCTCCATCAGCGGCAAGGTCAGCGCGGAGGGCCGGACCGAACCGGCGGGCCTGCACGTCGCGCACACCGCGCCACCGGCCTGCACGTTGAACGCGGCGTGCGGACCGCCCTGGCCGCAGCGGGCGCACTCGGTCAGCGCGGGAGACCAGCCGGCGAAGGACATCGCGCGCAGCAGGAACGCGTCGAGCACCTGGGAGGAATCGCGGTCCCGCCCGGACAGGGCGCGCAGCGCCCCGACGGCCAGCAGGTACAGGCGCAGGACCGGCTCGCCCTCCTCGGCGGCCAGCCGGTCGACGGTCTCCAGCACCGCGCAGGCCGCGGTGTAGCGCTGGTAGTCCTCGACGATCTGCACGCCGAAGGCGTCGACGGTCTGCACCTGGGTGATGACGTCGAGCGTGCGACCGGTGTAGAGCTGCACGTCGACGTGGCAGAACGGCTCGACCCTGGCGCCGAAGCGGGAGGTCGTCCGGCGCACGCCCTTGGCGACCGCGCGCACCTTGCCGTAGCGCCGGGTCAGCAGCGTGATGATCCGATCCGCCTCACCCAGCTTCTGCACCCGCAGCACGACCGCGGTATCCCGGTAGAGGCTCACCGGTCCATTTTCGCACTTCGGGGTGACGAGCAGCGGGTTGTCCCTAGAGGCGCAGCGC
Source organism: Saccharopolyspora karakumensis (assembly GCF_004349225.1). NCBI lineage: Bacteria > Bacillati > Actinomycetota > Actinomycetes > Pseudonocardiales > Pseudonocardiaceae > Saccharopolyspora > Saccharopolyspora karakumensis. The sequence continues at coordinate 141,484 of NZ_SMLA01000003.1, read as the reverse complement.
GGGGACGGCGTTGCGGACGACGACCCAGGCCACGACGACCGCCAGCAGGACCTGCGGTGACCAGCGCCAACGGGTCCACGTCGGCAGGCGGTGGCCGAGACGACCGGCGACCCACGCCGTCCAGGCCCAGGCCGCCAGCGGCAGGAGCAGCACGGCGAGCGCGTTGAAGTGCAGGGCTGCGGGGAGGTCGGCGTGCAGGAGGCTGAACAGCATCCGGGTACCGCCGCAGCCCGGGCAGTCGAAGCCGGTGAGGAGCTTGATCGGGCACGGCGGCAGCGGGAGGCCGGAGTCCGAGGTGGGGTCGGCGGCCAGCACGAGCGCGGCGCCCGCGCAGCCCGCGAGCACCGTCGCGCCGGGCAGGCGCATACGGTGGAGGAACAACGATGCCGGTGCGGGTCGTCCCGCACCGGCATCGACGTCAGTCAAGGGTCACCACTGCTGCGGCTGGCCGTAGCCCGGCTGCGGGGGCTGGCCGTAGCCGGGCGCCTGCGGGACCTGCTGCACGTCCGGGACCACGACCACGACGGTCTTGACGATCTTGTCCGCCCAGGTCTGCTTCTTCTCGTCCCACAGCGGCGCGAGCCAGCCGATGGGAAGACCGCAGATCGCGGAGTCCACGATGTGGCAGATCTGGCGCAGGAAGGCGTTGCCGAAGCCGATCGGCTGACCGGTGGCCTCGCCGACCGTCTTGATCTTGGCGACCTTCTGCCCGAGCGTCTGACCAGTGGTACCGCGCCGGTAGCAGAGGTTCCAGATGGTGAACGCCGCGAGCGCGAGGTAGGCCAGCAAGCCCACGATGAGCACGATGATGCCCACCGTCTCCATCCCGCTCTCGCTGCCGGTGCTCGCGGTGCCCGCGATGACGCTCATCATCACGATGTAGAGGATCACGTAGGCGGCTCCGGGGATCGCGCCGTCGATCAGGTAGCCCAGCACTCGGGTTCCCCACTCGGCGAGCTGACCGGCCGGGTGCGCGCCCGGCGCGCCGTAGGGCTGCGGCGGGTACTGCTGCGCGTAGCCCTGCTGCGGCGGGTACGGCTGCTGGGGCTGGGGACCCGACGGCGGGCCGAAGGGCTGCTGCGGCTGCGGGCCCGAGGGCGGGCCGCCGTAGGGCTGCTGCGGACCGGACGGCGGGCCGCCGTAGGGGTAGTTCACGACAGAAGTCCTTTTTTCCAGGTTTTTCGGGGATTCTCCGGCCCGCTGCGAGGCCGACCGGAAACGTAGCTCAGACGCGCGTGCGTCGTGGGCGGTTCCGAAGAAGCCGGCTGGAAAAAGTGATCAGAACCCCAGTTTGCGGAGCTGCTTGGGGTCGCGCTGCCAGTCCTTGGCGATCTTGACGTGCAGATCGAGGTAGATCTTGCTGCCCAGCAGCGCCTGGATCTGCCTGCGCGCCTGGGAGCCGACCGTGCGCAACCGCTCTCCGCCGCGGCCGATGACGATGGCCTTCTGGCTGGAGCGCTCGACGTAGATCAGCGCGTGCACGTCGATCAGGTCGTCGCGGCCCTCGCGCGGGTTCATCTCCTCGACGGTGACCGCCAGCGAGTGCGGCAGCTCGTCGCGCACGCCTTCCAGCGCGGCTTCGCGGATCAGCTCGGCGATCAGCGTCGTCTCGGGCTCGTCGGTCAGCTCGCCGTCCGGGTAGAGCTGCGGGCCTTCCGGCAGCTGCGAGACCAGCACGTCGGAGAGCTCGTCGACCTGGAAGGAGTCCTTGGCCGAGACCGGGATGAGCTCGGCGAAGTCCATCACCTCCTGCAGCGCCAGCAGCTGCTCGGCGACCTGCTGCTTGGGCACCAGGTCGGTCTTGGTGACGACGCCGACGACGGGGGTGCGGCGGGAGACCTTCTTGAGCTGCTCGGCGATGAAGCGGTCGCCGGGACCGACCTTCTCGTCGGCGGGCACGCAGAAACCGACGACGTCCACCTCGGACCAGGTCTCGTAGACCAGGTCGTTGAGCCTGCGGCCGAGCAGGGTGCGCGGGCGGTGCAGGCCGGGGGTGTCGACGATGATCAGCTGGGCGTCGGGGCGGTGCACGATGCCGCGGATCGCGTGCCGGGTCGTCTGGGGCTTGCTGGAGGTGATCGCCACCTTCGTTCCGACCAGGCGATTCGTCAGCGTCGACTTGCCGGCGTTGGGCCGGCCGACGAAGCAGGCGAATCCGGAACGGTGGGCATCTTCGGAGGTCACCGCCCCATTGTGACGGTCCCCCGTCCCCACCTGCTCACCACCCACCGCACGTCCCGCTCCCAGCCTCCCGCACTCGGGACCCGGAGCTCCGCTGAGATCGGGGTCCCGATTTCCACTTCACATCGGGTCAGTCCGCGATGAGGGCTTGGGCTTCGCCCTTGGCGTTGGCCCGGAGGATCGGGGTGTTCTTGGTGAGGTCGTGGGCGGCGGCGACCGAGGCGTGGTCGAGGGCGTCCGCGTCGGTGACGACCGCGGCGGCCTCCAGGCCCTCGGCGCCGCTGGAGACGGCTGCGGCCACGGCGGCCTGCAGGGCCGTGAGCTTCAGGGACGACAGGTCCACGGTGGTGGCCGCGTAGGTGCGGCCGTCGGTGTCGCGGACCGCCGCGCCTTCGGCCGCGCCGTTGCGGGCGCGGGAGGAACGCGCGAGCGTGACGATCTTGGCGTCCTCCGGGTCGAGCTCCTGCGGTGCCGCCTTCTCGACGTGCTCAGCCACGGCTGTTGCTTCCCTCCTGGTCGGCACCGCGCAGCGGTGCTTGATCGGTGTTCACCCGGTGGACCAGCAGCGCGTTGATGCGGATCCGGCCCCGGTGGTCCTTGCCGCCCTCGGCGCGCAGCCGGAGGCCGGCGATCTCGGTCTCGGCACCCGGCAGCGGCACCCGGCCCAGCCGTTGCGCCAGCAGACCGCCCACGGTCTCCACGTCGGAGTCGTCGAGCTCGACGTCGAACAGCTCGCCCAGGTCTTCGACCGGAAGCCGGGAGCTCACCCGGACCGTGCCGTCCTCCAGGTGCTCGACCGGGCGGTGCTCCTCGCGGTCGGACTCGTCGGTGATCTCGCCGACGATCTCCTCCACGATGTCCTCGATGGTCAGCAGCCCGGCGGTGCCGCCGTACTCGTCGACCGCGATGGCGAGGTGACCGCGCGAGATCTGCATCTCGCGCAGCAGCTCGTCGAGCCGCTTGGTGTCGGGCACGAAGGTCGCGGGCCGCATCAGCTCCCCCACCGCGGGTCCTGCGGCGTCGGTGGTCTCCAGCACGATGCGGGTGAGGTCCTTGAGCGTGACCAGACCGACGATGTCGTCGACGCTGTCACCGATCACCGGGATCCGGGAGAAGCCCGAGCGCAGGCACAGCGCCAGCGCCTGCCGGGCGGACTTGGTCTGCTCGATCCAGATGATCTCGGTGCGCGGCACCATCACCTCGCGCGCGAGGGTGTCGCCGAGCTCGAAGACCGAGTGGATCATCTCCCGCTCGCCTGCGGCCACCACGCCGCGCTCCCCGGCCAGGTCGACCAGCTCGCGCAGCTCCACCTCCGTCGAGAACGGTCCCTCGCGGAAGCCCTTGCCCGGCGTGATCATGTTGCCGATCAGGATCAGCAGCCGGGTCAGCGGGTTGAGCAGCCGGGCCAGGACGCGGACCGGCACCGCGATCTTCAGGCCGATGCCGTACGGGTGCTGCCTGCCGAGCGTGCGCGGTCCGACGCCGACCAGCACGTACGAGGCGACCAGCATGATCAGCACAGCGATGACCAGCGCCCAGGCCTCCGACTCCGCGATGCGCAGCGCCACCACCGTGACCAGCACGGTCGCGCCCATCTCGCAGGTGAGTCGGAGCAGGAGCAGCAGGTTGACGTGCCTGGGCCGGTCGCCGAGCAGCAGGACGAGCTGCTTGGCGCCGGCGCGGCCCTGCCGGGCCAGGTCTTCGGCGCGCGCGTGGGAGGCCACGGTGATGGCCGCCTCGGAGGCGGCGAACACCCCGGCCGCGAGCACCAGCAGCACCGCGAGCACCAAGAACGCGGTGGAACCGGCCAACTCCACTCCCCTAGTTCGCCGGAGCCGGGCCCGCGCCCGGCTCGTCGTCCAGACCGACCGCGCCCAGGACCTTGTCGTCCGCGCTGCGCTGGGCCTGCGCCCGCTCGGCCTCGTCACGGGCTTCGCGGTACTCGGCCAGGATGCGGTTCTGCAGCCCGAACATCTCGCGCTCCTCCTCCGGCTCGGCGTGGTCGTAGCCGAGCAGGTGCAGGACGCCGTGCACGGTCAGCAGGTGCAGCTCGTCGAGCGTGCTGTGACCGGCCTTCTTCGCCTGGTCCTTGGCGAAGGCGGGGCACAGCACGATGTCGCCGAGCAGCGCCGGGCCGGAACCGGCCGAGTCGGGGCGGCGGGCCGAGTCGTACTCGTCCATCGGGAAGGACATCACGTCGGTGGGACCGGGCAGGTCCATCCACCGCTCGTGCAGGTCGGCCATCACGTCGAGGTCCACCAGCACGATGGACAGCTCGGCGAGCTGGCTGACGCTCATCTTGTCGAGCGCGAAGCGGGCCACGGAGACGATCGTCTCCTCGGGCACCGCGACGCCGGATTCGTTGGCGATCTCGATGGTCATGCTCGTCCTCGTCGCTGGCCGTTGCGCCGTTCGTCGTGCTGGTCGGCGTCGTTGATCGCGTGCCAGCGGTCGTAGGCGTTGACGATGTCGGTGACCAGCCGGTGCCGCACCACGTCGTGGCTGTCCAGCTGGGAGAAGTGCACGTCGTCGACGTCGTCCAGGATGTTCTGCACCATCTTCAGGCCGCTGCGCTGGCCCCCGGGCAGGTCGATCTGGGTGACGTCGCCGGTGACCACGATCTTGGAGCCGAAGCCCAAGCGGGTCAGGAACATCTTCATCTGCTCGGGCGTGGTGTTCTGCGCCTCGTCCAGGATGATGAAGGAATCGTTGAGCGTGCGCCCGCGCATGAAGGCCAGCGGGGCGATCTCGATCGTCCCGGCCTGGGTCAGGCGCGGCACGGATTCCGGATCGACCATGTCGTGCAGCGCGTCGTAGAGCGGCCGCAGGTAGGGGTCGATCTTCTCGTAGAGGCTGCCGGGCAGGAAGCCCAGCCGCTCACCGGCCTCGACGGCCGGACGCGTCAGGATGATCCGGTTGACCCGCTTGGCCTGCAACGCCTGCACGGCCTTGGCCATCGCCAGGTACGTCTTGCCGGTACCGGCGGGGCCGATGCCGAACACCACGGTGTGGTTGTCGATGGCGTCGACGTAGCGCTTCTGGTTGAGCGTCTTGGGGCGGATGGTCCGACCGCGCCGGGACACGATGTCCAGGCTGAGCACGTCGGCGGGCGACTCGTTGTGGTCGGCCGAGAGCATCCCGACGCTGCGGCGGACGATGTCGGGATTGAGCTGGCTGCCCTTGCCGATGAGGGCGATGAGCTCGGCGAACACCCGTTCCGCGAACGCGACCTCCGCAGGCTCCCCGGAGAGAGTCACCTCGTTGCCCCGGACATGGACGTCGGCGGTGAGCAGGTCCTCGACGACCCGCAGGTTCTCGTCCCGGCTGCCCACCAGCGTCAGCACGACGTCGTCGGGGATGTTCACCTTGGACTGAGCCGTTGCGGTCTCCGGCTGCTCTCCGGGCTGGGCGGCGGCGCCACCCGCTGCGATACCGGCCACGTAGTTCGGGCCTACCTTCTGCGCGTTGCGCGCGGGTCGTTCGGTCAGTTCTCCCTGGCACCGATGGTAGTCCAAGGGAGCAACCGAGTTGCCGACCTGCTCCCCCGGAACTCGCCGGTCAGCCCTTGAGCGGACCGCCGGTCATGCCACCGAGCCATTCGCCGCCGAGCAGGTGCAGGTGCACGTGGAAGATGGTCTGGCCCGCGTCGGCGTTGGTGTTGAACAACAACCGGTAACCGGGCTCGGAGATTCCCTCCGCCTCGGCGATCTCGTGCGCGGTGGTGATCAGCTCGCTCAGCAGCGCCGGGTCCGCGGCGGCCAGTTCGGCGGCGTTGCGGTACCGCTCCTTGGGGATGACCAGCACGTGCGTCGGGGCCTGCGGGTTGATGTCGCGGATCGCGATGACCCGCTCGTTCTCCCGCACGATGTCGGCCGGGATCTCCCGCGCGATGATGCGCAGGAACAGCTCCTTCTCCTCGCTCATGCCCCGAAGGCTAGCCGAAGTCGATGTTCGAGCCGCGGGCGGAAGTGACGCGTGCGCCGTCTTTGAGGTGCTGCGCCGCAACCGGGGCTGGGGGGAGTGCTCCACTTGCGGCGCAGCTCTCGCCGGACCAAGGGGGGAGGTGTCCGGCGAGTGCGGAGAACCCGATGTCCGTGCGACATCGGTGACGACGTTGCCCGTCGCACTCTCGCAGCCACCGAGCGTATCCCCGCGTCAGCCGATCGCGCTACGCAAACGGGTAAGTTCTCGATCTTGGTCACCCGAGGTATCAGGACCAGCGGGTGGTCACAGCTCCCAGCGCGCCCAGCGCCACGGCTGCGGCGGTCGAGGCGCGCAGAACCGTGCGCCCCAGGCGGGTGACCTGCGCTCCGGCGTCGCTCAAGGTGGTGAGCTCGTCGTCGGCGATGCCGCCCTCCGGGCCCACCACCAGCAGGACCTCACCCGAAGCCGGCAGGTCGGCGGAGGTCAGCGGGCCGGTCGCCGACTCGTGCAGGACCAGCGCGGCATCGGCGTCGGCGATGAGCGCGGCGAGCTGCTTGGTGCTCACCGGCTCGGTGACCTCGGGCGTCCAGGCCCGGCGGGCCTGCTTGGCCGCCGCCGCGGCGGTGCTGCGCCAGCGGGCCAGGGCCTTGGCGCCGCGCGGTCCGTCGTCCCACTTGGCGACGCAGCGGGACGCGCGCCACGGCACGACCGCGTCGACCCCGGCCTCGGTGGCCAGTTCGACGGCGAGCTCGCCGCGATCGCCCTTGACCAGCGCCTGGACCACCCGGACGCGCAGCTCCGGCTGCGGCTCGTGCCAGATCTCCGACACCGCCAACCGCAGCGAATCGCGTTCGGCCGCCTCCACGACGCAGCGCGCCATGCCGCCCTGCGCGTCGGAGAGCAGCAGCTCTTCGCCGACGCGCAGGCGGCGCACGGTGGCGGCGTGCTTGCCCTCGGGACCGTCCAGCGTGGTGGATCCGACCGCGGGCAACCGCTCCACCGAGAAGACCGGCAGCGACACGGGCTACCTCAGCGGTGCCCGAAGGAGCGGAACCGCGAGAACAGTCCCTGCCTGCCGTTGCCGTTGGCGGTGACCGTCGGCTCGGGCTGCTCCTCGCCGCGCAGCTTGGCCAGGTCGCGCAGCATCTCCGACTGGGTGTCGTCGAGGTTCGTCGGAACCACGACGTCCAGGTGGATGTGCAGGTCGCCGTGGCCGCTGACCTTGCCGTTGGAGCGCAGCTTGGGCAGTCCGCGTCCGGTGATCACGTGCTCGGTGCCGGGCTGCGTGCCCGCCTCGACCGCGATCTCCTCGTGCGAACCGTCCAGCGTCTCCAGGAGCAGCACCGTGCCCAGCGCCGCGGCGGTCATCGGCAGTTCGACGTTGCAGTGCAGGTCGGCGCCGTCGCGGGTGAACCGGTCGTGCGGCTGCTCCTCGACCTCGACGAACAGGTCGCCCGCCGGGCCACCGCCGGGGCCGACCTCGCCCTCGCCGGCGAGCCGGACGCGCATGCCGTCGCCGACTCCCGCCGGGATCTTGACGGTGATGGTGCGCCGCGCGCGGACCCGGCCGTCACCGGAGCACTGCTGGCAGGGGTCGGTGATGACCTCGCCGAAGCCGCGGCAGACCGGGCACGGGCGGGAGGTCATGACCTGGCCCAGGAAGGACCGCTGCACCGATTGCACCTCGCCGCGACCACCGCAGGTGTCGCAGGTCGAGGGCGCGCTGCCGGCCTTCGAACCGCCGCCGTCGCAGACGTCGCAGAGCACCGCGGTGTCCACGGTGATGTCGCGGTTGACGCCGCTGGCGCACTCCTCCAGCGTCAGCTCCAGGCGCAGCAGGGCGTCGGAACCGGGCTGCACGCGGCTGCGCGGGCCTCGGCCACCGCCGCCGCCTCCGCCGCCGAAGAAGGCGTCCATGATGTCGCCGAGGCCGCCGAAGCCGGCGAACGGATCGCCACCCATGCCGCCACCGGCACCACCGCCGTTGCCCAGCGGGTCCCCGCCGAGGTCCACGACCTGGCGCTTCTTCGGATCGGAGAGCACCTCGTAGGCGGTGGTCACCTCCGCGAACCGCTCCTGGGCCGCCTCGTCCGGATTGACGTCGGGGTGCAGTTCCCGGGCGAGTTTGCGGTATGCGCGCTTGATCTGCTCGGGTGTCGCGTCCTGGGAAACCCCGAGGGTCGCGTAGTAGTCCCTGGCCACCTTCTCCGTACTTCCTCTGCTCGATTAAGTCGAGTGAATGCCGGTCATGCCGGTGCGAACCTCACCGGCCGTCCAGGATCTCACCCACGTACGCGGCCACGGCACGGACCGCCGCCATCGTTCCGGGGTAGTCCATGCGGGTCGGGCCGACTACGCCCAGACCGCCCAAGACCATGCCATCCGAACCGTATCCGGTGGAGATCACCGAGGTCGTCTGCATCTCCAACGCCTCGTTCTCCGCCCCGATGCTGACCCGGACGGTACTCGAATCGCGGGCGGCGGCGAGCAGCTTGAGCACCACCACCTGCTCCTCCAGAGCTTCGAGGACCTGGCGCAGCGAGTTCGGGAAGTCGGCGACGTTGCGGGTGAGGTTGGGCGTGCCGCCGAGCACCATCCGCTCCTCCGGGTGCTCCACGAGCGACTCGATGAGCACGCCGCAGACCCGGATGAGCACGTCGCGCAGTTCCGGCGGCGCCTGGTCGGGCAGTTCGGCCACGGCGGCGGAGGCGTCGGCGAGCCGCTTCTCGGCCATCGCCGAGTTGAGCACGGTCCGCAGCCTGGCCACGTCGTCGTCGGTGATGACGTCGCCGAGGTCGACCATGCGCTGGTCGACGCGGCCGGTGTTGGTGATCAGCACCAGCATCAGCCTCGCCGGGGTGATCGTGACCACCTCGACGTGCCGGACCGTGGACCGGGTCAGCGTCGGGTACTGGACGACGGCGACCTGCTGGGTGAGCTGCGCGAGGAGCCGCACGCTGCGGCGCATCACGTCGTCGAGGTCCAGAGCGCCGTCCAGGAAGTTGCGGATGGCACGGCGTTCGGGACCGGTCAGCGGCTTGACCTCGTGCAACCGGTCGACGAACAACCGGTAGCCCTTGTCCGTGGGCACTCGTCCTGCGCTGGTGTGCGGCTGGACGATGAAGCCGTCCTCCTCCAGCGCGGCCATGTCGTTGCGCACGGTGGCGCTGGACACACCGAGGTTGTGGCGGTCGACCAACGCCTTCGACCCGACCGGCTCCTTGGACGACACGAAGTCGGCCACGATCGCCCGCAGGACCTCGAAGCGGCGTTCATCCGCGTTCACCCGCGCACCTCCTCAACAGCCTGCCCAGCGGATTTCGCGGTGACACGGGCCCGCACCAATCCGCGCACCCCGAGCTCGGGGCCCTGGGCGCCCCCATCGAGTTTACGGTGTTCGTCCCCCAGAACCGAGAGCCGCAGCTCACCCCCGACGGGCACGCGGCGGCGCGGCTGCTGATGACGGCCGGTCAGGCGAGGAGGTCCTGGACGACCGCGTCGGCCAGCAGGCGGCCGCGGTCGGTGAGGACGCAGCGGCCGTCGGCGAGGGCGTCGGGCTCCAGCAGGCCGTCGGCGGCGGCCTGGTCGGCGGCTCGGCGGCCCGCGTCGTCGAGGGTCCGCACCGACAGACCGCTGCGCACGCGGAGCTCGAGCATGACCCGCTCGATGCGCTGGTCCTCGGCGGTGAGCAGTTCGCGGGCCTGCGCCGGGGAGCCGCCCTCGGCGAGGGCGGCCGCGTAGCGGGCGGGGTGCTTGACGTTCCACCAGCGGACGCCGCCGACGTGGCTGTGCGCACCCGGGCCCGCGCCCCACCAGTCGCCGCCCTGCCAGTAGCCGAGGTTGTGGCGGCACTCGGCGTCGGCGTCGCTCGCCCAGTTGGAGACCTCGTACCAGTGCAGACCGGCCTCGGCCAGCTTGGCGTCGAGGAGCTCGTAGCGGTCGGCGAGGACGTCCTCGTCGGGCATCGGCAGTTCGCCGCGGCGGACCTTGCGGGCCATGGCGGTGCCGTCCTCGACGATCAGCGAGTACGCCGAGACGTGGTCCACGCCCGCTTCCAGCACCGCGTCCAGCGAGTCGCGCAGGTCCTGCTCGCGCTCCCCCGGCGTGCCGTAGATCAGGTCCAGGTTGACGTGCTCGAAACCGGCGGCGCGGGCCTCGCGGGCGGCGGCCACGGCACGCCCCGGCGTGTGGGTGCGCTCCAGCACGCGCAGCACGTGCTCGGCGGCCGATTGCATGCCGAGGGACACGCGCGTGAAACCGGACTTTCGAATCCGTTCGAAGAACTCCGGGGAGGTCGACTCCGGGTTGGACTCGGTGGTCACCTCGGCCCCGGCTGCCAGGCCGAATGTGTCCCGAATCGCATCGAGGACCGCGCCGAGCCGTTCGGCACCCAGCAGCGAGGGCGTGCCGCCTCCCACGAAGACGGTCTCAGCGGCCGGTGCGGGGCCCGCGGAGAGGACCTTCGCGCCCAGTTCCAGCTCGGCGCGCAGACCGTCCAGCCAACTGCCGAAGCTCGCCGAAGATCCCAGCTCATCGGCGGTGTAGGTGTTGAAGTCGCAGTACCCGCAGCGGGTGGCGCAGAACGGCACGTGGACGTAGACGCCGAAGGGTCGCGAACCCAGCCCGGTCAGGGCCGATTCGGGGAGGCTCCCGTCGGCCGGGGCCGGTTCGCCGGTAGGGGGTTGAGCAGGCACGCTTCCACTGTCTCACCATGCGGATGGGGTTGGTTCCGCCGGTTCACGCGTGGCACGCTGCGCGACGTGGGTGCGACTCTGCCAAAGCTTCTCCTGGTCGCCCGCAGGTACGTTGACCTGCGGCGGGTGGCCAGCGCGCTCTGCCTCGGCAAGGTCTGATCCCCCGCCGTCTTTTTGTCTTGTTCAGTCGGCGCCGGGCCTCCGAGGAGTGAGAGCCGTCACGCCGACGGTACTTCCACGCGGAGGCTTCGCGCCTGGAAGTCCCGGAGGTCGCGGACATGGCTCCCCCCACGGAATCGCCTGCTCGTCCTGCCCGCAAGCGCAAGACCCGCGGCGAGGGCCAGTGGGCGCTCGGTTACCGCGAACCGCTCAACGCCAACGAGCGCTCCAAGAAGGACGACAACCCGCTCAACGTGCGCGAGCGCATCGAGAACATCTACGCCCACCGGGGTTTCGACGCCATCGACCCGGGTGACCTGCGAGGCCGCTTCCGCTGGTGGGGCCTGTACACCCAGCGCGCGCCCGGCATCCCCGGTGCGCGCACCGGCACGATCGAGCCCGAAGACCTCGACGACCGCTACTTCATGATGCGGGTGCGCGTCGACGGCGGTGCGCTGACCACCGAGCAGCTGCGGGTCATCGGCGAGGTGTCGCAGACCTACGCCCGCGACACCGCCGACATCACCGACCGGCAGAACGTCCAGCTGCACTGGGTGCGCGTCGAGGACGTGCCGACGATCTGGGAGAAGCTGGAGGGCGTCGGGCTCTCCACCACCGAGGCCTGCGGCGACTGCCCGCGAGTGATCCTCGGTTCGCCGGTGGCGGGCATCGCCGCCGACGAGATCATCGACGCCACCCCGGCGATCGCCGAGATCACCGAGCGCTACATCGGCGACCGGTCGCTGTCGAACCTGCCGCGCAAGTTCAAGACCGCGATCTCGGGTTCGCCGCGCTGGGACACGGTCCCGGAGATCAACGACATCTCGCTGGTCGGCGTGGTCCACCCGGAGCACGGCCCGGGCTACGACCTGTGGGTCGGCGGCGGCCTGTCGACCAACCCGAAGCTGGCCGTGCGGCTGGGCGCCTGGGTTTCGCAGGAGGACGCCGCCGAGGTCTGGCACGGGGTCGTGCAGATCTTCCGCGACTACGGCTACCGCCGCCTGCGCAACCGGGCCCGCCTCAAGTACCTGCTCGCCGATTGGGGCGCGGAGAAGTTCCGGCAGGTCCTGGAGGACGAGTACCTGGGCCGCAAGCTGATCGACGGACCGGCTCCCGAGACGCCCTCGGGTCACCGCGACCACCTCGGCGTGCACCAGCAGGTCGACGGCAACCACTACGTGGGCGTCAAGAGCGCCGCGGGACGGGTCAGCGGTTCGACGCTGATGGAGGTCGCCAAGGCCGCCGAGCGCGTCGGCTCCAAGCGGGTGCGCACCACCGTCGAGCAGAACCTGCTGGTGCTCGACGTGGCCGAGTCCGACGTGGACGGTCTGACCGCGGATCTCGCCGAGCTGGGCCTGCACGCCGACCCGTCGCCGTGGCGGCGCGGAGTGATGGCCTGCACCGGCATCGAGTTCTGCAAGCTCGCGATCGTCGAGACCAAGCAGCGGGCGATCGACCTGGTCTCCGAGCTGGAGAAGCGGCTCGCCGACGTGCAGGCCGGCGTCACCGACCCGGTGACGATCAACCTCAACGGCTGCCCCAACGCCTGCGCCCGCACCCAGGTCGCCGACATCGGGCTGAAGGGCCAGATGGTCCCGGACGCCGACGGCAACCAGGTCGAGGGCTTCCAGGTGCACCTGGGCGGTGGCCTGGCCATCGACACCGGGTTCGGCCGGAAGATCCGCGGCCACAAGGTCATCTCCTCCGAGGTCGGCCCCTACGTGGAACGGCTCGTGCGCAACTACCTCGACCAGCGCGCAGAGGGCGAGCGGTTCGCGCAGTGGGTGGCCCGCGCCGAGGAAGACGACCTCAAGTGAGCGAGCGCGCGGTGCCGCAGTGCTGCCCGTACTGCGGCGACGAGGACCTCACCCCGGAGGAAGAACCCGCCGGGGCCTGGAAGTGCCATGCCTGCCGACGGGTCTTCACCGTGCGGCTGGTCGGGTTGGCTCTGGGAGGGAACGGAGACTGATGACCGCCGAAACCACCACGCAGATCGGATCGCGACGCAGCGACGAGGAGCTCAAGGCGCTGGTCGACCAGGCCGCGCCGGAGCTGGCCGACGCCACCACCGAGGAGGCGCTGCGCTGGGCCGCGGAGAACTTCGGCGACGGCAAGCTGATCGTGGCCTCCAACATGCAGGACGCGGTGCTGGTCGACCTGGCCGCCAAGGCCATGCCCGGCGTGGAGATCCTGTTCCTGGAGACCGGCTACCACTTCGCCGAGACCATCGGCACGCGCGACGCGGTCGAGCAGGTCTACGACGTGAAGATGGTCAACGCGCTCCCCGAGCAGACCGTCGCCGAGCAGGACCAGGCCGAGGGCCCGCGCCTGTACGAGCGCGACGCGCAGCGCTGCTGCTTCCTGCGCAAGGTCGTCCCGCTGCGCAACACGCTGTCCCGCTACGAGGCGTGGGTGACCGGCGTGCGCCGGGTGGAGGCGCCGACCCGCGCCAACACCCCGATCCTGACCTGGGACGACCGCAACGGGTTGGTGAAGATCAACCCGCTGGCGGCGTGGTCCGACGAGGAGATGCAGCGCTACATCGACGACAACGGAGTGCTGGTCAACCCGCTGGTTCCCGCGGGATATCCGTCCATCGGATGCCAGCCCTGCACCGCCAAGCCGCAACCGGGCGCGGACCCGCGCAGCGGGCGCTGGGCGGGCAGCTCCAAGACCGAATGCGGATTGCACGGCTGAGTTCTCAGCGCACACGAGCACGACTTCGATCCGGGTGCGGGTGTCCCGGGGGACGACGGAGGGGAAATGACCACAGCAGACACCGAGGTGTCCGCGCCGCCGCAGGTGGACAACCTGGCCGCGCTGGAGTCCGAGGCGATCCACATCTTCCGCGAGGTGGCCGGTGAGTTCGACCGGCCGGTGATCCTGTTCTCCGGTGGCAAGGACTCCACGGTGCTGGTGCACCTGGCGATCAAGGCGTTCTGGCCGGCTCCGGTGCCGTTCTCGCTGCTGCACGTCGACACCGGCCACAACTTCCCGGAGGTGCTGGACTTCCGCGACGACATCGTCGAGAAGCACCAGCTGCGCCTGGTGGTGGCCAAGGTGCAGGACTACATCGACGACGGTCGGCTGTCCGAGCGCGCCGACGGCACGCGCAACCCGCTGCAGACCCAGCCGCTGCTCGACGCCATCGGCGACAACAAGTTCGACGCCGTCTTCGGCGGCGGTCGCCGCGACGAGGAGCGCGCCCGAGCCAAGGAGCGCATCTTCAGCCTGCGCAACGCCTTCGGGCAGTGGGACCCTCGCCGGCAGCGCCCGGAGCTGTGGAACCTCTACAACGGGCGGCACCGCCCGGGTGAGCACGTGCGCGTGTTCCCGCTGTCGAACTGGACCGAGCTGGACATCTGGCGCTACATCCAGCGGGAGAAGATCGAGCTGCCGGAGATCTACTACGCGCACCGCCGCGAGGTCTACCTGCGCGACGGCATGTGGCTGACCTCCGGCCCGTGGGGCGGTCCGCGCGACGGGGAGAACCCGGAGTCCAAGACGGTGCGCTACCGCACGGTCGGCGACGGTTCCTGCACCGGCGCGGTCGAGTCCGAGGCCTACACGGTGGACGACGTCATCGCCGAGGTCGCGGCCAGCAGGCTCACGGAGCGAGGCGCCACCCGAGCCGACGACCGGATCAGCGAAGCCGCCATGGAAGACCGCAAGCGCGAGGGCTACTTCTGACAAGAGGGGGTCGCAGTTGACTTGCTCAGCGGCGCAAGTTGCTCAGGTCGCGAAAGAAAGCGGCTGACGCCCCTACGCCCGAACCCTTTGACACCTTTTCCCGACGGCAAAGCCTTGACCACCAGGAGTGGGTTTCCAGATGACCGAGACCACGACTCGCACCGCGCCGGACAGCGGCACCGAGGTGACGCTGCCGGTGAACACCGATCTGCTGCGGCTGGCCACCGCGGGCTCCGTCGACGACGGCAAGTCCACGCTGGTGGGTCGGCTGCTGCACGACACCAAGTCGGTGCTGGCCGACCAGCTCGACGCGGTGCACCGGGCCAGCGCGGACCGCGGCCTGGCCACCCCTGACCTGTCGCTGCTGGTCGACGGCCTGCGCGCGGAGCGCGAGCAGGGCATCACCATCGACGTGGCCTACCGCTACTTCGCCACGCCGAAGCGCACCTTCGTGCTGGCCGACACGCCCGGTCACGTGCAGTACACCCGCAACACCGTGACCGGTGCCTCGACCGCCCAGCTGGCGGTGCTGCTGGTCGACGCCCGCAACGGCGTCGTCGAGCAGACCCGGCGGCACGCGGCGGTGCTGGCGCTGCTGGGCGTTCCGCAGCTGGTGCTGGCCGTGAACAAGATCGACATGGTGGACTTCGACGAGGCGACCTTCACCCGCATCGCCGAGGAGTTCGCCACCCACGCCAGGGCTCTCGGCTACGCCGACGACGCCGTGGTGACCATTCCGGTGTCGGCGCTGCTCGGCGACAACGTGGTGGAGCGCTCGGAGAACACGCCCTGGTACTCCGGCCCGCCGCTGCTGGAGCACCTGGAGAGCGTGCCGGTCGCGCCGGACCCGCACGACGTGCCGTTCCGGATGCCGGTGCAGTACGTGATCCGGCCGCGCACCGCCGAGCACCCGGACTACCGCGGCTACGCGGGCCAGGTCGGCGCGGGTGTGGTGCGGGCCGGGGACGACGTCGTCGTGCTGCCCGCCGGAGTGCGCACCAAGGTGTCCAAGGTGGACACCGCCGACGGCGAGCGCGCGGAGGCCGCGGCGGGTCACTCGGTGACGCTGCTGCTGGAGGACGACGTCGACATCTCGCGCGGCGACCTGATCGCCGCGGCGGACACCGCTCCCCGGCTGACCGACGAGCTCGACGCCACCGTGTGCTGGCTGGCGGAGAAGACGCTGAACCCGGGCGCGAAGGTGCTCGTCAAGCACGGCGCCCGCACCGTGCAGGCGATGGTCACCGAGCTGTCGGCGCGCTTCGACGAGCAGCAGCTGACCAACGTCGCCGGCCCGGACTCGTTGCAGCTCAACGAGATCGGCCGGGTGCAGCTGCGCACCGCCGAGCCGCTGCCGGTCGACGACTACGCCGACAGCCGCCGCAACGGCTCCTTCCTGGTCATCGACCCGGCCGACGGCACCACCCTGGCCGCAGGCCTGATCGGTGTGCCGCTGGCCCCGTTCGCCGAAGCGTCGCGATGACCACCGCGCCGCTGGTCGCCGTCGCGCACGGCAGCCGGGATCCGCGCTCAGCCGCGACGATCCACCGGCTGCTGGGCGTGGTGCGCGCGCTGCGGCCGGAGCTGGACGTGCGCGTGGCGTTCCTGGACCTGTCCCAGCCGCTGCTGGGCGACGTCCTGGACGCCGTGCGCGCCGACGGGCACCGGGAGGCCGTGGTGGTGCCGCTGCTGCTCGGCCACGCCTTCCACGCCCGCGTCGACGTGCCCGCCGCCGTCGCCGACGCGCAGCAGCGGCATCCGGACCTCCGGGTGCGCATCGGCGACGTGCTGGGGCCGGACCCGCGCCTGGACGCCGCCGCGTGGCGCCGGCTGCTGGCGGCCGGCGCCGATCCCGACGATCCGGAGCTCGGCGTTCTGCTGGCGGGCGCGGGTTCGTCGCACGCACCGGCCAACCGCCTGGTCGCCGACGTCGCGGCCCGCTGGCAGTCCCGCACCTCCTGGGCCGGGACGGTCGCGACCTTCGCTGCCGCGGCGGCCCCGGACGTCCCGGCGGCCATCGCGCTGCTGCGCGCTCGGGGTGCGCGGCGGTTCGCGGTCGGGTCCTGGTTCCTGGCCCCGGGACTGCTCCCGGACCGCATCGTGGAACTGGCCGAGGCCCACTCGGACGCTCCGCTGATCGCGGGTCCGATGGCCGATGATCCGGGCGTGGCCGATCTCGTCCTGCACCGCTACGATCTCGCCACCGTCGACGCGCCGCTGCCCGTCCTGGCGTGAGAGTGGGCGACGCGTCTCGCGCGCAACGGTTTGGCGAGAATTCGCCAAGTGGCTTCGCCCTCGCGCCCTCATCTGCATGATGTGATCTGTGCCGTTCACGCCAGGGTTGCGCGCGCAGGGGGTCGCTTCGCGATGACGTCGATCCCGCACCTGATCGCGCGGGTGCGCCCTGAGTTCGCGCGCAGCGAGCAGGACAAGTCCTGCCACTTCTTCCCGCTCCCGAACGGTGGCCCGCTGCCCGAGACCCTGCGCGCCTACTGCGGTTTCAGCATCGCCCACGGCCAGGCCGAAGCGCTGGACGGCCCAGCGGGGATGCCGTGCCTGGGCTGCTTGATGGCCGCGGCGCTGTCCGACTGAACGCCCGGCTCCGTCCGGGTGAACCATTGCCGTCCCGACCTACGTGTGATCCACCGGACCGCACCGCTGAGTTTCACTCAGAGTTGTTCTCTCAAAGACTACGATTCATCCCATGAGGCCATGAGAGAGTGCGTTACGGCGCTTGAACGGGGAACCGGCAGCTCACCGTGCATCGTTGACCCGTCAGGCCCACGCGATCGAGTGACCGTCGCTGTGGGGGCGATCAATGCAAGGCTGGACAGGGAGTCAGGGACAACAGGTCGAGATGAACACGCAGCAGCCGAGTCGACCGGTCATCACGCCGGCTATGCGGGAACAGGCCAAGAAGCAGCCCAACACCTGGCTGTACGTGGTCGACCCGATCTTCACCGACCCCAACGCCGAAGTGCCGCCGTGGGGTTTCATCGGCGGTTACCGCGTCGACGAACAAGGTGAGATCACCGACGACTTCTCCCCCAACCCGAACTACCGGCCCTCGCCCGTGGCGCTGCGGCTGCCCGCGCCGACCAACGACGTCGAGCGCGCGCTGCAGCTGACCACCACCGGGTACGCGCAGGGCCACTCCCTGCTCGCCGCGATGCTCGACTCCGAGCTGATCCTGTTCGCCCAGCCGCAGGGCAGCGGGCTGTTCACGATGGAGCACGAGTCGGGCCGCCGCCAGCTGCAGGTGTTCACCTCCGACGGCTTCCTGCCGCCGAACTGGACGACCTGGCAGCGCATGACCGGACGGCAGCTGGCGACCAACCAGCTCTCCGGCATCGACCTGCAGATCAACCCCACCAGTCCGGTCAAGGCCCGGATGCCCGGTGAGGACCTGGTCAAGATCGCCGCGTCGGTCCCGCCGAAGCCGGTGGGCGTTCCGATGTCGCCACCGGTGGGCACGCCGATGCCTCCGGTTCCCGCGGCCGGCCCGGTCTCGCCACCCGCCGGGACGCCGATGTCCCCGCCCGCGGGCGCACCCGTCTCGCCACCCGCCGGGATGCCGGTGTCCAACGCGGCTCCCGCGGTGCCGGTCGGTCCCGCGACTCCGATCGTTCCCCAGCAACCCGCGGCTCCGGCGGACCCGGCCGAGACCGAGTTCGGCCGCCGGTTCCTGGGCTCGATGCTGGCCGGGGCGATCGGCGACGCGCTGGGCGCGCCGGTGGAGTTCTACCCGATCGACCAGATCCGCAGCCGCTTCGGCGAGGACGGCGTCACCGAGTACGACCGCAGCGGCGAGCACCCGGGCGAGTTCACCGACGACACCCAGCTGACGCTGTTCACCCTGGAAGGGCTGATCCGCGCGCACAGCCTGGCCCGCAGCGGCGACTCCGCCGGTCCGCTTCCCGTCGTCCAGCTGGCCTACCAGCGCTGGCTGCACACCCAGGGCTACGCGTGGATGCGATCGGCCGGGCCGTTCGCGGCCAAGCACCCCAAGGCCAACGGCTGGCTGATCGAGCAGTCCGACCTGTTCGCCGTGCGCTCGCCGAACAGCGGTTCCATCAGCGCGCTCCGCGAGTTCGCCTCGGTGGGCGCGCCCGGCACGTTCGAGCGGCCGATCAACGACTCCGACGACTGCGGTGGCGTGGTCCGCGCGGCCCCGGTCGCGCTGTGGTCGGACGACCCGCGCTCGGTCTTCGAGCTCGCCGCCGCCACCGCCGCCCTGACCCACTCGCAGCCCAACGCCTACCTGCCCGCCGGCGTGCTGGCGGTGCTGGTGCACCGGCTGCTGCGCGAGGAATCGCTGTCCTCGGCGCTGAAGCAGGCCCGCGAGCTGCTGGCCGCCTACCGCGATCACGAGGACACCGACCGCGCGCTGCAGGCCGCCGAAGAGCTCGCCGAGAAGGGCAAACCCACTCCCGAGCAGCTCAAGGACGCCCTCGGCAGCGGCTGGGCCGGTCACGAGGCGCTGGCCATCGCGGTGTGCGCGGCGCTGTGCACCGACACCATCGCCGACGCGCTGATGCTCGCGATCAACCACTCCGGCGACAGCGACTCGACGGCCGCGATCTGCGGCAACATCGTCGGCGCCCGCAACGGCGGCGCCGCGCTGCCCGGGGTGTGGCTGCGCGACCTGCGGCAGCGCGAGGTCGTGGAATCGCTGGCCAAGGACGGACTCCTGGAGTTCCGTGGCACCCCGCCCGCCGGGGACGCGTGGGCCAAGCGCTACCCGGCCTCCGGCGACGTCTCCGACCTGGACTTCGCCTCGTCGCTGCCCCGCGCGGAAACCCCGGCGGAGACCGCGCCGGCGGAGACCGAGGAAGCGCCTGCGGAAACCGACGAGGCGGAGGACACGACCCCCGAGGTGCAGCCCGAACCGGAGGCGGCCGCCCCGCAGGTCGAATCCGTCGTCTCCCCACCGGAATCGGCCGCACCGCCACCGCCGTCGTCCCCGGAAGACCTGCGCACGCAGCGGATCCTCGGCATGGTGCTGGGCGCCGCCGCCGGTGACGCGCTCGGCTTCCCCATCGAGGCCGACTCGCTGGCGGAGATCCGCGCGAAGTACGGCGACTCCGGGCTCATCGACTACGTCGACGGACACCACCCGGCCGGGTCGATCAGCGACGAGACCCAGCTGACCGCGTTCACCGCCGAAGGACTCATCCGCGCCTCGACCGCGCGCCGCCGGCACGGCTCCGCCGACCCGGCGACCCACGTGCAGCAGGCCTACCAGCGCTGGCTGCACACCCAGGGCGTCGAGTGGGCCGAGGCCGGGGGCAGCGCGGAGGAACCGGACGGCTGGCTGGTCGGCCAGCGCGAGCTGTTCGACCGCCGCGTCCGGGGCATGACCACGATGCAGGCGCTGCGCGGCTTCGCGGGCGGCAACGAGCCGGGTTCGCTGGACGAGCCGCCGAACGACGCGGCCGACTGGGGCGCCGTGATGCGCGCTGCTCCGGCGGCCCTGTGGTCGGACGACCCGTCCGAGGCGTTCCGCACCGGAGCCCGCACCGCTGTGCTCACCCACGGCCACGCCAGCGCCTACCTGCCCGCCGGTTCGCTCGCCGTGCTGGTGCACCAGCTGCTGGCCGACCGCTCGCTGCCGCAGGCCGTGGACCGCACGCTGCTCGAACTGTCCGAATGGGACGGTCACGAGGAGACGATCACCGCGCTGCGCAAGGCCGTCGAGCTGGCCGCGACCGGCACGCCGACGCCGGAGCAGATCGAGGAGTCCTTCGGCACCGCGCACTCCGGCGCTCAGGTGCTGGCGATCGCGGTGTGCGCGGCGCTGACCCACCCGGAGTCGTTCCCGGAGGCGTTGGTGCTGGCCGCCAACCACTCCGGCGCCAGCGACTCCACCGCGGCGATCTGCGGCGGCATCATGGGCGCGGCGCACACCGCCTCCGCGATCCCGCAGCACTGGCAGGACAAGCTGGAACTGCGCGAGACCCTGGAGTTCCTGGCCGCCGACGCGGACCTGGAGTTCGGCCCCGAGCCGCCGTCCGGTCAGCTGTGGGCGGCGCGCTACCCGGTGCCCGAGGAGCACCCGGTCGAGGCGGAGCCCGAGGAAGCGGTCGAGGAGGTGGCCGCGGCCGAGGAGGAGCCCGAACCGGAGGCGACCGAGCCCGAAGCCACCACGCCCGAGCCCGACGATCCCGAACCTTCCGCGCCGGAGGAAGCGACCCCCGCGGCCGAGGAGGCTCCCGCGGACAAGGACGACTCCGACGACGGGTTGTCCGACGAGGAACTGCGGTTGCTGCTGGCGTGGCGCAAGTTCCGCGACAACGACGACGGCAACGGCAACGCCGACCTCACCCAGGGCCTGCACAAACTCCTGGTGGAGGCGTTCGGCGAGGAGCGCGCCGCTCAGCTCATCGGCGAGTCCGCCGCCGAGGAGGCCGAGGACGCGGAGGTCGCCGACGAGGTCGAAGCCGTCGAGGAGGAGCAGGTCCGGCCCAGCCGCCGCGACCGGCTCGCCGGCTGCGTGCTCGGCAGCGCGGCGGGCGACGCCCTCGGCGCGCCCTGGATGTTCAGCGACCTGCTCACCACGCTGCGCGAGAACCCGGACGGGGTGCGCGCGCCCGCCGAGCTGTTCGGCCGGTTCGGCGCCGCCACCGCCTACACGCAGCAGACCGCGTTCGTGCTGGCCGCGCTGAGCGGCGAGAACCCGGACCGGCCGTCGCTGGTGCGGGCCTCGCTGCGCGACTGGGTGCGCACCCAGGGCGGCCGGCCGACCCCGGACGGCGGCGGCAAGCTCAGCGACGTGGCATCCCTTCGCGCGCAGCGGTTCCCGGACGAGGCGACGCTGACCGCGGTGGCCCGCTGGGGCGACCGGGGTGAGAACCCGACGCCGGGCAACCCGCCGAACGACGCCCGCAACGCCGCCGCCACCGTGCGCGGTGCCGTGATCGGTTTCGAGGCCACCGACCCGGTCGAGGCGATGACGCTGGGCGTCGGCGTCGGCGTGCTCACCCACGGCCACCCGGACGGTTACCTGCCGGCGGCCGCGCTGGCGGGCCTGGTCTGCGGGCTGGACGGCGGCCGGACGCTGATCGAGGCCGTGCAGTCGGTGCTGGCCGAACTCGACCGGATGGAGGGCGCCGAGAACACCGCGCGCGGCCTGCGCACCGCGGTGGAGATCGCCACCAGCGGTCCCGTGTCGCCGACGGTGCTGGAGTCGCTGGGCCTGGGCTGGCACGCACCGGAAGCCCTGGCCATCGCGGTCGCCGCGGCGCTGTCGCACCCGAACTCGGTGCCCGACGCGGTCTCGCTCGCGGCCACGCACGCGGGCAACAGCGCGGCGACGGCGGCGATCTGCGGCGCCCTGATGGGCACCGCGCGCGGCGTCGAGGAGCTGCCCGAGGAGTGGGTCGACGGGCTGGAACTGCGGGAGGTCCTGGATCGGCTGCTGGCCGAGGTGGACGTCTCCGAAGTCGAGGCACCCGAGCCCCAGCCCGCCGCCAACAGCGCCGGGTAAGCCGCAGTGGACGAACGCGGGTTGGACGAGGACGAACGCGCGCTGCTGGCCGCATGTCGGCGGGACCCGGTGGAACGCCGCCTGCTGACGGTCTGGCGGCACTGGGAGAGCCACCCCGCGACCCGTCCGCTGTGGGCCGCTGAGCTGCAGCAGCGGATCGCGGCGGAGTCCGACGCGGCGGCCCCGGAGACCGGGCTGGCCGACCGCGCCGGTGTCCTGCCCGGTTCCTCGGCCCGCGTGCTGGGCATGCTGCTCGGCGGCGCGGTCGGCGAGTTCGCCGCGCTCGGTCGCGTCGGTCAGCGCACCGGTGCGCTGCTGTTCGTGCTGGAAGGGCTGATCCGCGAGCACACGCAGCTGCGCTCGACGGGCTCCGGCGAGCCGACCTCGGCGGCGCTGGCGGCGTTGCGCCGCTGGCTGCACACCCGGGGTGTGCCGTGGCGGGACTGCGGGGGCGGCTCACCCCGGCCGAGCGGTTTCCTGGTCACCGAGCGGGATCTGCACGATCCGGCGACCGATGAGCCGACGCTGCTGACCTCGGCGGCGAAGGTCGTCGCCGGGCATCCGCAGGGCACCCGGCAGCAGCCGATCAACAGCTCGGACACCGCCACCGCCGTCCCGTTCGGGGCCCTGGCCGCGCTGTGGTCTGGCGACCCGGGCGCGGTGTTCGCGCTCGGCGGCGACCTGGCCGCGCTCACCCACGGGCATCCGCACGGGCACAGCCCGGCCAGCGTGCTGGGCACGACGACGCTGTGGCTGCTGCGCGGGCATGACCTGGAAACCTCGCTGAGCCAGGGCATTTCCGGCTGGCAGTCGGGTCGCACCGCGCTGGGTGACGCCCTGCGGCTGGGCCTGCTCAGCCCGGCGGGCTTCCGGCCGGGACCGGCGCACCTGGGCGCGAACCGCAGCGGGCTCGGTGCGCTCGCGGTCGCCGCGCGGGTGGCGCTGGCCTGCGAGGACGACTTCGCCGCCGCCATCGCCTCGGCCGCCGAGCACGACGGGGACACCGCGAGCGCCGCGATGCTGTGCGGTCAGCTGCTCGGCGCGCTGCGCGGACCCACCGCGATCCCCGCGGAACTGCTGGAGCGGTTGCCGATCCTCGACGTGATCGAGCGCCTGGGCCGGGACGCGGCGACCGAGTTCGGCCCCGAGCCCGACGAATCCGCCGCGTGGGAGAACCGCTACCCCGCCGACGATTCCACCCCGACGGCCACCACCGCGACGTCGGACTACCGGACCGGGCTGACCGAGGTGCCGCGACTGGCCGCCTCGCGGGACCGGTTCCTCGGCGCGGTGCTGGGCTGCGCGGTCGGCGAAGCGTTGGGAATGCCGATCGCCTCCGACAGCTGGGACGAGATCCGCGCACGTCACGGTGCCGCCGGGCTCACCGAGTACGTGCCCGCCGGGCATCCGTCGGGTCGGCTCGGCAGCGACACCCAGCTGCTGCTGTTCTCGGTCGAGGGCGTGCTGCGGGCCAACGTCGCCCGCCGCGCGGGCGAGACCGACGACCCGATCCGGCACCTGCAGCATGCCTACCAGCGCTGGCTGCACACCCAGCACCTCAGCTGGCCGCGCGCGGCGGGCGATTTCCTCCGCGAGGCACCGGAACCGGACGGCTGGCTGGTCCGGCAGCGAGCGCTGTTCCAGACCCGCAACCCGGGGCGGACCATGATGCGCACGCTGATCGCCTTCGCCAAGGGCCAGCAGCCGATGGGCACCCCTGAGAAGCCGGCCAGCGACTCGGCGGGCAGCGGCGCGATCATGCGCGCGGTCCCGGCGGCCCTGTGGTCCGACGACCCGTCGGAGGTGTTCGCGCTGGGCATGCGCAGCGCCGCGCTCACCCACGGCCACCCCACCGCCCTGCTCAGCGCGGGCGCGCTCGGGTTCGTGGTGTCCAAGCTGCTGAACGGCGAGCCGCTCGCCGAGGCGGTCACCGCAGCACTGGCGGAACTGGCCCCGCACACCGGCCACGAGGAGGTCACCCGCCGCCTCACCGCCGCCAAGGACCTCGCCGGTGGTGCCCGCCTGACGCCGGAGGAGCTCGAACGCGAGCTCGGCACGGCGGGCACGGCCGCCGAAGCCCTCGCCATCGGCACCTACGCGGCGCTGGCGGCCGACGGCGACTTCGACACCGCCCTGCCGATCGCCGCCAACCACTCCGGCAACAGCTCCACCACCACCGCCGTCGCCGGCGCCCTCACCGCGGCCACCACCGGAGCCGCGAAGATCCCGCAGCGCTGGACCGCGGAGCTCGAGCTCCACGACGTCATCGACCGGATCAGCCGGGACGCCGCCCAGGAGTTCGGTCCTCGCCCGCCCGCCTGGGACACCCGCTACCCGCCCACCTGATCACCGCCGAGACCGGGCTGGGGCGTGGGTCTCCGGGTGTGGCGCTAGAGGTGCGCAGCTGGTTAACGTCTCGGGCATGGATGAGCTCGTGCACTTCGAGGTGGCCGACGGGGTCGGAACGATCACCCTGGACTCGCCGCACAACCGCAACGCCCTGTCCGCCCAGCTCCGCCGGGAGCTCAAGGGACACCTGGACGCCGCGACGAACGACGACGCGGTGCGCGTGATCGTCCTGGCCCACACCGGCAAGGTGTTCTGCGCCGGGATGGATCTCAAGGAGTCGCGCTCGGCGGATTCCGATCAGCAGGGCGTCAACGAGTTCCCCGCGCTGCTGGAGCAGATCTGGACCAGCCCGAAGCCGGTCGTGGCCAAGGTCGCCGGACCCGCCCGCGCGGGCGGCGTGGGACTCGTCGCGGCCTGCGACATCGCGGTCGCGGCCGAGAGCGCCACGTTCGCCTTCACCGAGGTCCGCATCGGCGTGGTCCCCGCGGTGATCTCGGTGACGGTTCTCCCCCGGCTCAACGCCCGCCAGGCGCACGAGCTGTTCCTCACCGGCGAGACCTTCGACGGCCGGCGCGCCGCGGACATCGGGCTGCTCAACTCCGCCGTCGCGGCCGAGGACCTCGACGCGGAGGTCAAGCGCTACACCGACATGCTGGCGCTCGGCGGACCCACCGCCCTGGCCGCGACCAAGAGCATGCTCACCAGCCAGCGGCCGGAGTCGATGAGCGACGACTTCGCCGAGATGCTGCAGCTGTCGGCCCGGCACTTCGCGGGCGAGGAGGGCCAGGAGGGCATCACGGCGTTCGCGGAGAAGCGCAAGCCCGGCTGGGTCCCGGAAGCGCTGAGGTGAACGGTGGTCAGTGGCGCCGCTGCGGCGCCACTGACCAACTGCAGCCGCTATTACGAGCGGCTGCTGATCAGGAGCGGGTCAGCACCGCGGTGAAGCGGCGCCCGCACATGGGGCGTTCCGCCGCGTCGCGCAGGACCGAGTTGATGCCGTTGAACGCCTTGGGATCGTGGTCGGCGAGGTCCTGGAACCCGGACCAGATCAGGACGTGCTCGCCTTCCGGAAGCCAGGACAGATCCGTCAGGCAGTCGTAGAGGGAGTCCAGGTTCCGCCCGGCCCACTCGGGGAAGTCCAGGACGGCGGCGATGCCGTCGAGAGTGGTCCGCTTGCTGGTCAGATCGACGCCGTCGAGGACGTGGGCGGTCGCGCCTCGTTCCTCGGCTGAGACGACGGCTTCGCGAGCCGTGATGCCGGCGCCCGGCTGATCACTCACCGGCTGCTCCTTCCGCAACCTGCTGGCCAGTTTCGCTCCGAACATGGCACTCAACCCGCCGTATCCACAACCACGAACGACTCGTAGTGATCACCGGTGTAGTACACCTCGTCCTGACCACCCGTGACCAGTCGGCGCGCGCCGCGATCCTTCGAGCCCGGGGTCGGCACGGTGTACTCGTGGTAGTAGCCGGACTTCTGCTCGGGCAGCTCGCCTTCGCGGTTGCCGAACACCGAGCCGTCCTTGCCCGGGTACGGGAACGGCCCGCCCTTGACGATGAGCCGGTAGGTCTTGCCCGCCTCGGGCGGCAGCTCCGAGAGCTGCTGGACCTGCAGTCCGGACTGGCCGGCACCGGGCACCTCGGTGCTCGGTGAGTCGGCGACGACGTCCTTGCCGAACCACCCCAGCACGACCAGGGCGACCAGCCCGACCAACGCCGACGAAATGCGCTTGCGCGAGCTCACGCCGTCTTTCCCCTCCGCCCGGTCTCACCGTCGCGGCCGACCGGCGGTTCGGCGCCGCGCACGCGGGTGAACTTGGCACCGAGCCCGTCCACCGCGCGGTCGACGACTCGCGCCACCCCCCAGCACAACGGCACCAGGACTGCAAGGACCAGGGCGACCTGCAGCGGATAGACGAGCTGCACCAACCACAGCTCGACGCCGTCGTACCACTCGACCAGCAACTCCAACACAACGCGCAGCGTACGCGCGCCACCACGACGCTGCGCGCGCCCCCGGACCACCGCGACCGGCCGTTCGGCCGCGCCGGGTGGGGTGAGAGGCGCACCACTGCGGCGCGTGGTGCCGGTGTGGCACCTCCCGCCGCGCTCAGGAGCCGGAGTGCTCGCGGATGGACTTGATGATGGCGCCGAAGTCCTGGCCGCCTCCGCCTTCTTCGTTGAAGCGGCGGTAGAGGTCCGTGGCGAGGCGGCCGAGGGACGCGTCGGTGCCCGACTGCTCCGCGGCGGAGAGCGCGAGGTTGAGGTCCTTGAGCATCAGGGCCGCCGCGAAGCCGGGCTCGTAGTCGTGGTTCGCGCGGCTGGTCTCCACCAGGTCGGGAACCGGGCAGTTGGTGGTCAGCGCCCAGCACTGGCCGGTGGAGACCGCGGCGACGTCGTAGAGCGCCTCGTGCGAGAGGCCGAGGCGCTCACCGAGCACGAACGCCTCGCTGACCGCGATCATCGAAGCGCCCAGGATGAGGTTGTTGCACATCTTGGTGACCTGGCCGTTGCCGGGACCGCCGCAGTGGATCACCTTGCGCGCCATCGGCTCCAAGACGCTCTCGGCGCGCTGGAAGTCGGCCTCGGAGCCGCCGACCATGAACGTCAGCGTCCCCGCCTCGGCACCGGCCGTGCCGCCGGAGACGGGCGCGTCGATGCTGCCGAAACCGGCTTCCTGCGCGCGCTGGTGCGCGGCGCGGGCGTCAGCGACGTCCACGGTGGAGGAATCGACGAGCAGCGAGCCGGAGGCCGCGTGGGGCAGCACCTCGTCGTAGGCGTCCAGCAGGTGCTTGCCGCTGGGCAGCATGGTGATCACCGCGTCGGCCCCGCGGACCGCGTCCGCGATCGAGGACACCGTGGTCACGCCGTTGTCCGCGGCGGCGGACAGGGCGGCCGGGACGAGGTCGTAGCCCTGCACGGTGTGGCCGGCCTTGACGAGGTTCGCCGACATCGGACCGCCCATGTGACCGAGTCCGATGAAACCGATGACAGCCATTGTCACTACCTTTCTGCTCGAACGTCCGCCAAGACCGGCGAATCCGCGCTCAGCCGAACAGCTTCGGCTCGTCGGAGGCCGGTTCGAAGAACTTCTGCACCCGGGACTCGTCCACTTCGGACAGCGTCGTGGGCGACCACTGCGGGTTGCGGTCCTTGTCGACCAGCGCGGCGCGCACGCCCTCGACGAAGTCGCCGATCCGCACGCACGCCATGGCCAGCCGGTATTCCAGGGTCAGCGCCTGCTCCAGCGACTCGTAGCCGCTGCGCATGGCGCGCAGGGTGACCTTGAGCGCCGTGGGCGATTTGGTCTCGATGGTGGTCGCGGCGTCCTGCGCGGCCTGCTCGGGACGTTCCCGCAGGCGGGCCAGGACGGACTCGACGTCGGAGGCGGCGTAGGCCGCGTCGATCCACTCGCGGTGCTCGGCCAGGGCCGGCTCGGGCACCGGCGCGGCGAAGGCCGCCAGCACCTCGTCCACGTCACCGCTGCTCAGGGCCTCGACGAGCTTCGGGAGCCGGGCGCTGTCGACGTAGTGGTCGGCCAGGTCGCAGTACAGCGCGTCCGCGCCGCCGACCGCGCCGCCGGTCAGCGCGAGGTGCGTGCCGAGCTCACCGGGGGTGCGCGACATCAGGTAGGTGCCGCCGACGTCGGGGATGAAGCCGATGCCGGTCTCGGGCATCCCGACCTTGGAGCGCTCGGTGACCACCCGGTGCGATCCGTGCGCGGTGATGCCGACGCCACCGCCCATGCAGATGCCGTCCATGATCCCCACGACCGGCTTGGGGTAGTTGGCCAGCGCGGAGTTGAGCCGGTACTCCTCGGTCCAGAACGCGGCGGGCAGCGACTCGTCACCGGCCTTGGCCGCGTCGTGCAGGGCGCGCACGTCGCCACCGGCGCACAGACCGCGCTCACCAGCGCCGTCGATCAGGATCGCCCTGATGTGCTCGGCGTCGCGCCACCGCTCGACCGCCTCGGTCATCTCCCGGACCATGCCGAGGGTCAGCGAGTTGAGGGCTTTCGGGCGGTTGAGCGTGATCCGCCCGAGCGAGCCGTTCTCGCTGACCAGGATCTCGGACTCCGTCATGGTGCGAAACTCCATCGTTGTGCGAGGTGCTGCCCCCGAGGCCGCGGTCAGGCCGCCAGCAGACCACGGGAGATGATCAGCCGCATGATTTCGTTGGTGCCTTCCAGGATCTGATGCACCCGCAGGTCGCGGACGATCTTCTCCAGGCCGTACTCGGCAAGGTATCCGTATCCACCGTGGATCTGAAGTGCCTCGTTGGCCACGGTGAACCCGACGTCGGTGGCCAGCCGCTTGGCCATCGCGCACAACCGGGTGGCCGCCGGGTCCTTGGTGTCCAGCGCCCACGCGGCCCGCCACAGCAGCAGGCGCGCGGCCTCCAGCTCGGTGGCCATGTCGGCGAGCTTGAACTGCAGCGCCTCGAACTCGCTGAGCTTGGAGCCGAACGCGCTGCGCTCCCGCACGTAGGCCAGCGACTTGTCCAGCGCGGCCTGCGCTCCCCCGAGCGAGCAGGCGCCGACGCTGAGCCGGCCGCCGTCGAGCCCGGCCATGGCGATGCGGAACCCGATCCCCTCGCCGCCGAGCCGCTGATCAGCGGAGACGCGGACGCCGTCGAAGATGACCTGGCGCGTGGGCTGGGCGTTCCAGCCCATCTTCTTCTCGTTGGCCCCGAAGGACAGCCCTTCGGCCCCGGCCTCCACGACGAAGGTGGAGATGCCCTTGTGCCCGGGTTCGCCGGTGCGGGCCATCACCACGTAGACGTCGGAGCTGCCGCCGCCGGAGATGAACTGCTTGACCCCGGTGAGCAGGTAGTCGTCGCCGTCGCGGACCGCGCGGGTCTGCAGCGCGGCGGCGTCGGATCCCGCGCCGGGTTCGGTCAGGCAGTAGCTCGCGAGGCGTTC
Source organism: Saccharopolyspora karakumensis (assembly GCF_004349225.1). Lineage (NCBI taxonomy): Bacteria > Bacillati > Actinomycetota > Actinomycetes > Pseudonocardiales > Pseudonocardiaceae > Saccharopolyspora > Saccharopolyspora karakumensis. Next base: position 112,080 of record NZ_SMLA01000003.1, on the reverse strand, counting down.
CATCGAGCACAGCCCCGGCAGCCAGCGCGCCCGCTGGGCGTCGGTGCCGAAGCGGTCGATCATGCCCGCGCACATGTTGTGGATGGAGATGTAGGCGGCGATCGACGGATCTCCGCTGGCCAGCGCCTCGAAGATCAGAACCGAGTCGAACCTGCTCAGGCCGCTGCCACCGAAGGCCTCATCGACGTAGACGCCGCCGATGCCGAGTTCCCCCGCTGCGCGCAGCGTCTCGACCGGGAAGTGCTTGTCCTGGTCCCACTCCACGGCGTGCGGGGCGAGCTGGTCTTGGGCGAATTCCAGCGCGGCGTCTCGAATGGCGCGCTGGTCGTCGGCGAGCTCGAAGGGCGAGCTCGCCACTGCTGCGACGGACACGTCGACTCCCTCCTCGCGTTCGGGCGGGGACCGGGATCGCCGGTCCCCGCCCGCGCGATCAGTGCATCGTCGGGATGGTGAAGCTGGCGCCTTCCTTGAGTCCGGAGGGCCAGCGCGAGGTGACCGTCTTGGTCTTGGTGTAGAAGCGGATCGCGTCGGGGCCGTGCTGGTTGAGGTCGCCGAATCCGGACCGCTTCCAGCCGCCGAAGGTGTGGTAGGCGATCGGCACCGGGATCGGCACGTTCACGCCGACCATGCCGGTGTTGACCCGGTTGACGAACTCGCGCGCGGCGTCGCCGTCGCGGGTGAAGATCGCGACGCCGTTGCCGTACTCGTTCTCGTTGGGCAGCCGCAGCGCTTCCTCGTAGTCGGCGGCCCGCACGATCGACAGCACCGGGCCGAAGATCTCCTCGCGGTAGATGCGCATCTCCGGCGTGACGTGGTCGAACAGCGAGGCGCCCATGAAGAAGCCGTCCTCGTTGCCCGCCAGCGAGAGGTCGCGCCCGTCGACCACGAGCTGCGCGCCTTCGCCGACGCCGACGCCGACGAGGTCGTGCACCTTCTGCCACGCCTGCTTGGTCACCAGCGGACCGAAGTCGGCGTCGGCGTCGAAGCTGGTGCCGACCTTGAGGCCCTGGATCTTCTCGACGAGCTTGTCGACCAGCGCGTTCGCGGTGGCCTCGCCGACCGGCACGGCCACCGAGATCGCCATGCAGCGCTCCCCCGCCGAGCCGTAACCGGCGCCGATGAGCGCGTCGGCGACCTGGTCGAGGTCCGCGTCCGGCATGACGATCAGGTGGTTCTTGGCGCCGCCGAAGCACTGGGCGCGCTTGCCGTGGGCCGCGGCGGTGGAATAGATGTACTCGGCGATGTCGGAGGACCCGACGAAGCCGATGGCCTCGATGCGCGGTTCGGTCAGCAGCGCGTCGACGGCGGTCTTGTCGCCGTTGACGACGTTGAAGATCCCCGGCGGCCCCCCGGCCTCGACGAACAGCTCGGCCAGGCGCACCGGCACCGAGGGGTCGCGCTCGGAGGGCTTGAGCACGAAGGCGTTGCCGCAGGCGATCGCCGGTGCCGCCTTCCACAGCGGGATCATCGCCGGGAAGTTGAACGGCGTGATGCCGGCGACCACGCCCAGCGGCTGGCGCAGCGAGTAGACGTCGATGCCGGTGCCGACGCTGTCGCTGTACTCGCCCTTGAGCAGGTGCGGGACGCCGATCGCGAACTCCACGACCTCCAGGCCGCGCTGGATGTCGCCCTTGGCGTCGGCGACGGTCTTGCCGTGCTCGGAGGCCAGCACGCGGGCCAGGTCCTCCATCTCGTCGTTGATCAGCTGCACGAACCGCATGAGCACGCGGGCCCGCTTCTGCGGGTTCGTCGCGGCCCACGCCGGCTGCGCCGCAGCCGCGTTGTCGACAGCCGCCGTGACCTCGTCGGTCGAGGCCAGCGGCACCCTGGCTTGCACCTGGCCCGTGTTGGGGTCGAACACGTCACCGAAGGAACCGGACGTCCCCGGCACCCGCTTTCCACCGATGAAGTGCTCCAGCTCGCGTGTCATCTCGCACCGCACCTCCGCCGAACCGGCCATCGAAATACTAGGAAGGCAAACTGTTTGTAGCCCAATCTTTCCCACAAGGAACGCGCGCACAACAGGGTGTGCCGCATCACAGTATCGATTCTGCGCACTTCACGCCGTTTTATCCACCGGCGGAGGAGGAGGGATCGGGCGCGAAGAACCGGGGCCGGGAGGCGTGCGGAACGGGAGGGCCGGGGCCGGTCAGACCTCTCCGAAGAGATGGGTCCCCGGCGTCTCGACGTCGTCGCCGACCCAGAACTCCACCCAGTGGGTCACGAACTCCGACTTCCTGAGCTCACCGTCACCGTTGAGGTCGAGCCGGGCGAACGCGTCGTCGCCGGGCACGTCCCGGCCCGTCCACGCCTGGATCATGCGGGCGTACTCGGACGCGGTCACCCGGCCGTCGCCGTCCTCGTCCACCGCCTCGAACATCGACTCGGCGGTCGCCGTCACCAGGTCGAGCATCGCGCTCAGGTTCTCGACCGCGGCCAGCATCTCCTCCTGCGTGACCCGCTGGTCGCAGTCGCCGTCAGCGGTCGCGCTCAGCGCGTCCCACCAGCGCATCATGATCTCGCGCAGCCGATCCGCCCCGTCCTCACCGCGGATGCGCGTCCACCGGTCGGTCAGCGCCTCGAAGTCCGCGCGCTCCAAGAACCCGTCGTCGTTGACGTCCATCGCGGTGAACACGACGGAGGCCTTCTTCCGCTGCAAGTCGCTCGCCATGACACCAACCTGGCAGGGGCTCGGCGACGGCGACAACAGCCCGGTCGGGCGTTCCGCCGGGCGTGCGAGTGATCACCCTCGACGCAGTTGGTGACGCACCGTGTCGGTCCGGATCAGGCGGTGGCGCTGGAGGATTCGATCCTGGCGGCGGCGGTGGCTCGCCACTTCTCCGGGAGGTCCGGCAGGCAGCCCGCGACGTGGCCGGCGAGGTCAGCGCGCCCCTGCATGGTCAGCGCGAACAGCTCCGCGACCTGGACGCCGTGATCGGGCCGGGACAGCACGCGCACCTCGTCGCCCGCGCTGATCTCGCCCGGCTGCTCGACGGCCAGGTAGACGCCGGTGCGCCCGTGCTGGGTGAACTTCTTGACCAGGCCGGGGACGTCCCAGAACCCGGCGAAGACGCGGCAGGGCTGGCGCGGTCCAGTCACCCGCAGCACGGCACCGCCGATCGCCCAGCGCTCGCCGATCAGCGCCGAGGTGCTGTTCACGCCGGTCAGCGTCAGGTTCTCGCCCGCGTTGCCGGGCACCAGGTCCTTGCCGAGCTCGACGGACCAGTGCGCCAGCTCCTCGCCGTCGAAGGCGTAGGCGGCCTGGTACCAGGCGCCGTGGTGCTCGGTGTCGCACACCGCATCGCCCTGGACACCGGTTTCGGTGAACAGCACCGGTGCGTCGGCGGGGCGCTTGTCGATGCCGCTCTTGCCGAGGCGCCCGGCCCACTCCCCGGACCGCACGACTGCCAGGTTCACCGACGACACGACGCTCATGGCGATCAACCTACGCGACCTCTCCGAGCTGCCCCAACGGGTTTGACGACCGCGAAGGTCACAGTCGTCCGGTGACCGCCTGCAGCGCTTCGCTCGCCTCGCGGCGCAGCAACCCGACCAGGTCGGCGGCCGGCATCGGACGGGCGTGGGCGTAGCTCTGGCCCGCCCACATCGAGATCGCCTCGGCGTCGCCCGCCTTGCCCGCGGCGCCGCGCATCGGCTTGGTCAGGTTGTTCACCTGCGGATACGCCGCCGGGGCGTCCGGGTTGTCGAGCATGAAGCGGTTGACCAGGCCGCGCGCGGGTCGGCCGCTGAACGCACGCGTGATGTCGGTCTGCCGCTGTCCTTCGGCCATCTGGGCCCGTTGCGCCTGCGCGGTACCCGCCTCGTCGCAGACCAGGAACGCGGTCCCCAGTTGCGCGGCGGCAGCTCCGGCGGTCAGCACGGCCGCGACGTCCGCGCCGTGCACCAGTCCGCCGGCGGCGATGACCGGCAGGTCCACCGCCGCGCGCACCGAGCGGATCGCCGGCAGCAGCCCGAGCAGCGGGCCACCACCGGGCATCTCGGGGTCGTCGTGGAACACGCCTCGGTGCCCGCCGGCCTCCGTGCCCTGCACGCACACCGCGTCGGCGCCCACGCGGGCCGCCTGCCGGGCCTCGTCGGCGGTGGTCACGGTGACCACGACCTCTGATCCCACCGCGTGCAGCTGCTCCACGGTGGACGCTTCGGGGAGCCCGAAGGTGAACGACACCACCGGGATCCGCTCGTCGACGAGCCGCTGCACCTTGGCCGGGTAGGAGTCGTCGTCCCAGTCGGCCGAGCCCGGTTCCGCCCCGTACCTCCCGGCGACCTCGGCGATCCGCGACCGGTAGTCGTCGAGGTCGACGTCCCTGCGGTCGCTGGGCACGAAGAGGTTCACGCCGAAGGGCTCATCGGTGAGCGAGCGGACTCGCGCGATCTGCTCGACGAGCTTGTCCTCGGTCAGCATCGCGCCCGCCAGGAACCCCAGCGCCCCGGCTCCGCTCACCGCGGCGGCCAGCTCCGGCGTGCTGGGACCACCGGCCATCGGCGCGGCCACCAGCGGAATCCTCGACTCGACGATCATGTTGAAAACGCTACCTCCGAACCGTCCACCACAGCAGACCCGTTCAACGATCCCGAACGGCGTCCACGCCCCCGTCAGGCAAGCGACGTAGTCGCTTTCTCAGTACCCCACCCGAGCAACTCGCACCGCCGCGGGTTCTGAGCGGCTTCGTGGCGAGCACGCCGCGACGCCGTGTATTGGACATACATCAGGAGTGGCGCGCGGAGTCCACGAAGTCGCTCAGGTTCCGCCACCCGCACCGTTGAGCAAGCGGACCACTGGCCGAGCACAAAGAAAAAAGTGAGCGGGAACCCGACGCCATGGGTTCCCGCTCACTCGCACCATTGCGATTTTTCCGACACCCCGCCACAGGGCCGCTGGTGCGTTCAGGGGGTGGCCGGCGCAGCAGGCGCGCCGGCCACCATCAACCACACGATCAGTGGAACTGCGCGGTCTCGGTCGAACCGGCCAGCGCGGTGGTCGACGATTCCGGGTTGATTGCAGTGCTGATCGTGTCGAAGTAACCGGTACCGGCCTCGCGCTGGTGGCGAGTCGCGGTGTAACCGCGGTCTTCCGAGCCGAACTCCTTCTCCTGCAGCTCGACGTAGGCGGTCATGCCGTCGCTGGCGTAGCCCTTGGCCAGGTCGAACATGCTGTAGTTCAGGGCGTGGAAGCCCGCCAGGGTGATGAACTGGAACTTGAAGCCCATGTGGCCGAGCTCGCGCTGGAACTTGGCGATGGTGGCGTCGTCCAGGTTCTTCTTCCAGTTGAACGACGGCGAGCAGTTGTAGGCCAGCATCTGGTCCGGGTACTCGGACTTGACGGCCTCGGCGAACTTGCGGGCCATCTCCAGGTCCGGCGTGCCGGTCTCCATCCAGATCAGGTCCGAGTACGGCGCGTACGCCTTGGCGCGGGCGATGCAGGGCTCGATGCCGTTGTTGACCTTGTAGAAGCCCTCGGCGGTGCGCTCACCGGTGAGGAACGGCTTGTCGCGGTCGTCGATGTCGCTGGTCAGCAGCGTCGCGGCCTCGGCGTCGGTACGCGCGATGACCAGGGACGGCACACCGGCGACGTCGGCGGCCAGACGGGCGGCGTTGAGCGTCTTGACGTGCTGGCTGGTGGGGATGAGCACCTTGCCGCCCAGGTGACCGCACTTCTTCTCGGAAGCGAGCTGGTCCTCCCAGTGCACGCCCGCGGCGCCGGCGCCGATCATGCCGCGCATCAGCTCGTAGGCGTTGAGGACGCCACCGAAGCCGGCCTCGGCGTCGGCGACGATCGGGGCGAGCCAGTGGGTGTCCTCACCCTCGATGGCGCCACCCTCCGGGTCGAGCGCCTCGGCCCAGTTGATCTGGTCGGCGCGCTTGAGGGCGTTGTTGATGCGGCGGACGACCTGCGGGACCGAGTTGGCCGGGTACAGCGACTGGTCCGGGTAGGTCTCGCCCGCCAGGTTGGCGTCGGCGGCGACCTGCCAGCCGGACAGGTAGATGGCCTTGAGGCCGGCACGGACCTGCTGGACCGCCTGGTTACCGGTCAGCGCGCCCAGCGAGTTGACGTAGTCGAGCTCGTGCAGCAGCTTCCACAGCCGCTCCGAGCCCTGGCGGGCCAGGGTGTGCTCTTCCTGCACCGAGCCGCGGAGGCGGACGACGGTCTCAGCCGAGTGCGTACGCTCGATGCCCTTCCAGCGCGGGTTGGTGTCCCATTCGCGCTGCAGCTCCTCAGCGGCCTTCTTCGCCTGCTCGCGGATGCTCATGATTTTTCCCCTTCCGGGATCGCTGGCGACCTGCTGGAATCAATATTGCGCGCTGCCAAGCGAAACCGCGCCAGATTTTCTTGGTAAATTTCAGAGTTTTTCTGTTAGCATCAACGCCATGACGGAGTTCGCCAGCGAAGAAGACCGTAGTTTTTCTACGGAACACGACCTTCTGGTCTTTGGTCAGCGGCTCAGGCACTTGCGCCGAGCCGCTGGATTGACTCTTGTTGAGCTCGGCGACCGCGTGGGGAGAGCGCCGTCACAGCTGTCGCTGCTGGAGAACGGCCACCGCGAGCCGAAGCTGTCGCTGCTGCGGTCGTTGGCCGACGCGCTGGGCACCTCCGTCGACGAACTGCTGTCGAAGAAGGCCCCGAACCGGCGCGCCGAGCTCGAGATCGCGGTGGAGAAGGCCCAGCTCGACCCGATCTACCAGCGGCTCTCGCTGCCGCCGCTGAAGGTCGGCAAGCGGCTGCCCACCGAGGCGCTCGAACACGTGCTCGCCCTCTACGAGGAGCTCAAGCGCCGCGAGACCCAGAAGGTCGCCACGCCGGAGGAGGCCCGCAAGGCCAACGCCCAGCTGCGCGGCATGATGCGCAAGCACAACAACTACTTCCCGGAGATCGAGAAGGCCGCCAGCGACCTGCTCAAGCGCTCCGGGTACCACGGTGGGCCGCTGTCGGAGGGCCTGATCCAGTCCATCGCCACGCACATGGGCTTCGGGCTGAAGTTCGTCACCGACCTGCCGCGTTCGGTGCGGTCGGTGACCGACATGAAGAACCGCCGGATCTTCCTGCGGCGGGAGTCGCTGGGCATGCACAGCCCGCGCACGATCCTGCTGCAGACGCTGGGCCACCTGACGCTGGGCCACAGCCAGCCCCGCGACTTCGCCGACTTCCTGCGGCAGCGCGTCGAGGCCAACTACTTCGCCGCCGCCGTGCTGGTGCCGGAGCAGGCCGCGGTGCCGTTCCTGCAGGACGCCAAGTCCGAGCGCGACCTGGCCGTGGAGGACCTGCGCGACGTGTTCTCGGTGTCCTACGAGATGGCGGCGCACCGGTTCACCAACCTCGCCACCCAGTACCTCGACCTGGTGTGCCACTTCGTCCGCAACGACGAGACCGGCATCATCCACAAGGCCTACGAGAACGACGGGCTGGTCTTCCCCACCGACCCGACGGGCGCGATCGAGGGCCAGCGGATGTGCCGGTACTGGTCGGGGCGCCAGGTCTTCTCCTCCCCGGACCGGTACTCGACGTACTACCAGTACACCGACAAGCCGGGAGCCACGCACTGGTGCGTCGCGCACGTCGACCCGAGCCGCGGCCGGGACTTCGCGATCACCCTCGGCGTGCCCTACGCCGAGTCGCGCTGGTTCCGCGGGCGCGACACCAACAACCACTCCAAGTCCGGCTGCCCGAACGGCGAGTGCTGCCAGCGCCCGCCGGCCGAGCTCGCCAGCCGCTGGGAGGGCATGGTGTGGCCGTCGGCGCGAGCCCACTCCCACGTCCTGGCGGCGCTGCCCGCCGACACCTTCCCGGGGGTCGACGAAGCCGACGTCTACGCCTTCGTGGAGGCCCACCAGAGCTGAGCGGTCCAGGTGCGGGACTCAGCCCGCACCGCCGTCCTGAAGACGATCTCAGCGGCGCAGTTCGGCGATGGTTTCGGCCATCGCGACGAACTGCGCCGCTGCTGGTGAGAGGGGCCCTCGGCGCCAGAACAGCACACCTCGGCGCACGACCTTGGGCCGCAGCGGCAGCACGACCGCGCCGCGCGCGGCGGCGTCACCGGCCATCGCCCGCGGCAGCAGCGTCGCGCCCGCTCCGGCCAGCACCAACGGCACGATCATCGCCTGGTGCGCGGTCTCCACCGCGAAAGTCGGCTCGCCACCGCGGGTTCCCACGGTGTCCTCGATGACCGCCCGCGTCGCGGTGCCGGGCGGGGTCGCGATCCAGTCCAGGGTGGACAGCTCGGGCACGCTCAACCGCTTCTGCCCTGGCACGGCACCCGGCGGCAGCACGGCGAAGATCTCCCGGCCGCGCAGCACCATGCTCTCCAGGTCCCCGATGGGGTGTTCGGAGTCGACCAGGCCCAGCTCGCACTCACCGGCCCGCACCGCCGAGGTCACGTCCGTCCCCAGCTCGGGGTCGGCGATGTTGACCGCGACCTTGGGGTTCTCGCGCAGGAAAGCCCCGATGAGCTCGGCGAGCGGATCGACGGCCAGCGTCGTCTGCGCCACGACGTCCAGCCGACCGCTGGAGAGCCCCAGCACCTCGCGGACCGAGGCCGACGCGGTGCTCAGGTCGCGCATCACCTGCCGGGCGGGTTCGACGAGCGCGTCGCCCGCCGGGGTGAGCGAGACGCCGTGCGGGAGCCGGTGGAAGACCTTGCCGCCGAGCTGCTTCTCCAGGTTGCGGATGGCGTGCGACAGGGACGGCTGGGCGACGTGCATCGCCTGCGCGGCGGCCGTGAAGCTGCCGTGCTCGACGATCGCCAGGAAGTACTCCAACTCCCGCCGGTCCATGCCACCTCTCCCACGCGACGATCCCGCCTGCCCGGCATTACACCAGGCAGGCGGGACATCGCCAGGTCGGTACCGCCTACTCGTGGGCGGTGCGGAAGGCCGACGCGGCTTCCACGTCGGCCCACTGGTCGTCGTCGAGGTCGACGCGCAGCCGCCGCAGCCCTCCGGTGAAGGCGTTGTCGACCGGCGCGTAGTCGTCGGTGACCGGGCTGGCCCGGTCCACGCCGATGTCGAAGGTCTCGTCGAAGGCGAAGTAGTACGGGATCGTCGCGTCGACCCGGCCCGAGGCGACCTCGGTGCCGTCCACGCGCAACGTCACCGCGCCGCCCTTGCCGACACCGCCGCCGTCGTAGTCGAACCGCAGGCTGACCTCGTGCTCACCCGCGGCCACCGGCTCCGGAGCGCGGACGTGCTGGACGACCGAGCCGAAGTAGTTGTAGGCGTAGCCCGGCTTGCCGTCGTGGAAGTAGAACGACCAGCCACCGGTGTGACCGCCCTGGGCGACCAGAACGCCTTCGGCACCGCCTTCGGGCACGTCGACCATCGCGGTCAGGGTGTGCGAGCGGTTCTTGACGTTCGGCGCGGTCTCCTCGGTCAGCCGCTTGGCACCGGCGTGGAAGGTGACCGAACGCCGGTCGCCCATCAGGTCCAGCCGGCCGGCTTCGAGGGGGTTCTCCCGCTCGGTCATCCGGTCGTCCAGCGGCAGCACGTCGTGCTTGGCGGCCTCCACCAGGAACAGCTGCTGGAGCTCGCGCAGCTTCTCCGGGTGCTGCTCGGCGAGGTCGTGGGACTGCGTCCAGTCCACGTTGGTGTTGTAGAGCTCCCACTTGTCGTCGTCGAAGGAGCGGCGGACACCGTCCTGGACCATCACCCACGGCGTGCCGTGGCGGGTCACGGCCATCCACCCGTCCTGGTAGATGCCCCTGTTGCCGACCATCTCGAAGTACTGCACGCGGTGCCGGTCGGGCGCGTCGGCGTCGTTGAAGCTGTAGAGCATGCTGGTGCCCTCGATGGGCTGCTGCGCAACGCCGTTGACCTCGGTCGGGTGCGGCAGACCGGCCGCCTCCAGGATCGTCGGCACCACGTCGATGACGTGGTGGAACTGGTCGCGCAGCCCGCCGCGCTCGGCGATGCCGTCGGGCCAGTGCACGATCATGCCGTCCCGGATGCCGCCGAAGTGCGAGGCGACCTGCTTGGTCCACTGGTAGGGCGTGTTCATCGCCAGCGCCCAGCCGACCGGGTAGTGGGCGTGCGTGGTCGCATCGCCCAGCGAGGCGTCGTGGGCGTTGATGAACTCCGCGCTGTCGGGGATGCCGCTGGCGAAGCGGTGCTCGTTGAGCGTCCCGCCCAGTCCGCCTTCGGCGGAGGCGCCGTTGTCGCCGAGGATGTAGACGAACAGCGTGTTGTCGAGCTCGCCCAGCTCGTCGAGGGCGTCGACGAAGCGCCCGACCTGGTCGTCGGTGTGCTCGGCGAACCCGGCGTAGAGCTCCATCAGCGACGCCGCGGCCCGCTGCTCCTCGGCGGAGAGCTCGTCCCAGTGCGGTACGCCTTCCGACCACGGCGCCAGTTCCGCGTCCTGCGGGACGACGCCGAGCTCCTTCTGCCGCTCCAGGGTGATCTCGCGCTGCCGGTCCCAGCCGTGGTCGAACTTGCCCCGGTAGCGCTCCCGGTACTCCTGGGGCACGTGGTAGGGCGCGTGGGTGGCGCCGAAGGGCAGGTAGGCGAAGAACGGGTTGTCGGGCTTGAGCGAGGTCTGGTCGCGCACCCAGTCGATCGCGTTGTCCACCAGGTCCTCGGACAGGTGGTAGCCGTCCTCGGGCTTGCGGGTGGGCTCAACGGGTTTCGTGCCGTCGAACAGCACCGGGTACCAGTGGTTCATCTCCGCGCACAGGAACCCGTAGAACTTCTCGAAGCCCTCACCGGTGGGCCACCGGTCGAACGGCCCGGCGGCGCTGACGTCGCGGGCGGGTGTCTGGTGCCACTTGCCGAAGGCCGCGGTGTTGTAGCCGTTGCCCTGCAGCATCTGGCCGATCGTGGCGGCGCTGAGCGGGCGGATCCCGCAGTAACCCGGCGCGGCGCTGGCCATCTCGGTGGTGACGCCCATGCCGACGGAGTGGTGGTTGCGACCGGTCAGCAGCGCCTGGCGGGTCGGCGAGCAGATCGCGGTGACGTGGAACCGGTTGTAGCGCAGGCCGCCCTCGGCCAGGCGCTCGGCGGTGGGCATGTTGCACGGCCCGCCGAACGCGCTCGGGGCGCCGAAGCCCATGTCGTCGATGAGCACCACGACGACGTTCGGCGCGCCCTGCGGCGGGCGCAACGGCTGCCGGGGCTGGAAGGCCGGGCTCTGGTCACGGGCGTCGAGGGATGTGGCGGCGGGGGGCTGAGGGTCGGGGATCGGTAAGCGTTCGCGGGAGAAGTCCACCAGCAACCTCCAGGCAGCGTCGAGCCCGCCACTTTTGGTGGCGCACCAGGGAAAACATCGATGTGCTCGGCGGAAACCGAAACACCGCAAGACCTTTGCGATCGAATGCTAACCACAGGTCCGGACCGCACAACCCCGATCCACCGGCTGAGACCGTGACCCGAGACACGATTCACCCGTGTTTCCCCAGATCACCACCAGAGCAGACCAATGCTCGATAAACCCCATAGAGGACTTCTATGCGGATGCGCGAGTTGACCTTCACGACACCCGTTGGCCGACGACGTGGAGCCCTCAGCACCCCCGACGGCGGCCGATGAGTTCGGAAGGAACGACTCGGACCGGGAACGGGCTGGCCGCGTCGAAAGCCTCTGGGCCGGTGAACTTGCCCAGGGTTCGGTACTCACCGTCGTCCAGCTCGAACACGGTCAGCCGGGGCTCCAGCGGATCGATGACCCAGTAGCTCGGGACGCCGAGTCGCTCGTAGAAGGCCTTCTTCGAATTCAGGTCGTGGAGCTTCGTGCTCGGGGACAGGACTTCCACCGCGAGCACTGGCGCCGTCGGCAGGTACGCCTCCGTGAGGTCCTCATCCCGAGCGACCAGCAAGTCGGGCTGAAGCTCGACCGTGACGGACGGGCGAACCGCGAAAGGGGCGGGCAGCACGTCCAGCTAGTCCGGGCAGGCTGCATCGAGCAGCGCTCCAAGACGCAGAACCACTTTCTGATGCTTGTACTCAGGCGCGGGCGTCACGAGAAGCGCCCCGTCGAGAAGCTCATACCGGTGGCCGTCATCGGGCATCGTCTCCAGGTCGTACACCGTGAACGGGCGACCTTGGACGATGCCGTGCGGACCGGTCGTCTCTGCCATTGACTGACATGGTGCTCTCCTTTCCGATCGATGGAAAGTCAACCAGAGGGCACCGACAGTCGGTCACCGGCATTGCACGGAGCGTTACTTCTTGCCGCCCTTGGACTTGTCGTCCTTGCCCTCTTCGGTGGACAGGGCTGCGACGAAGGCTTCCTGCGGGACCTCGACGCGGCCGATGGTCTTCATCCGCTTCTTGCCTTCCTTCTGCTTCTCCAGCAGCTTGCGCTTCCGGCTGATGTCACCGCCGTAGCACTTGGCCAGCACGTCCTTGCGGATCGCGCGGATCGTCTCGCGGGCGATGATGCGCGAGCCGATGGCCGCCTGGATCGGCACCTCGAACTGCTGGCGCGGGATGAGTTCGCGCAGCTTGGTCGCCATCTTGGTGCCGTAGGCGTAGGCGCCGTCGCGGTGCACGATCGCGCTGAAGGCGTCGACCGGCTCGCCCTGCAGCAGGATGTCGACCTTGACCAGGTTCGACGCCTGCATCCCGGACTCCTCGTAGTCCATCGAGGCGTAGCCGCGGGTGCGGGACTTGAGCTGGTCGAAGAAGTCGAAGACGATCTCGCCCAGCGGCAGCGTGTAGCGCAGCTCGACGCGGCTCTCCGACAGGTAGTCCATGCCCTCGAGCTGGCCGCGGCGGCTCTGGCACAGCTCCATGATCGTGCCGACGAACTCCGACGGGGCGATCACCGTGCACTTGGCGACCGGCTCGGAGACCTCCTTGATCTTGCCCTCGGGCCAGTCGGAGGGGTTGGTCACCACGAGCTCGGTGTCGTCCTCCATCTCGACCTCGTAGACCACGTTCGGGGCGGTGGAGATCAGGTTCAGGTTGAACTCGCGCTCCAGCCGGTCCCGGGTGATCTCCAGGTGCAGCAGACCGAGGAAGCCGCAGCGGAAGCCGAAGCCCAGCGCGCCCGAGGTCTCCGGCTCGTAGGTCAGAGCGGCGTCGTTGAGCTGCAGCTTCTCCAGCGCTTCGCGCAGGATCGGGTAGTCGGACCCGTCGATCGGGTACAGCCCGGAGTAGACCATCGGCTTGGGCTCGCGGTAGCCGGCCAGCGGCTCGGTCGCACCCTTGCGCTCGGCGGTGATGGTGTCACCGACCTTGGACTGGCGGACGTCCTTCACACCGGTGATCAGGTAGCCGACCTCGCCGACGCTCAGGCCCTTCGACGGCTTGGGATCCGGCGAGATGATGCCGACTTCCAGCAGCTCGTGCGTGGCGTTGGTGGACATCATCTTGATCCGCTGGCGCGGGGTGATCTTGCCGTCGACCACCCGGATGTAGGTGACCACGCCGCGGTAGGTGTCGTAGACCGAGTCGAAGATCATCGCGCGCGGCGGGGAGTCGGCCTCGCCCTGCGGCGCCGGGACCTGCTTCACGACCTCGTCGAGGACCGCGTCCACACCCTCACCGGTCTTGGCCGACACGCGCAGCACGTCCTCGGGCTCGCAGCCGATGATGTGCGCGAGCTCCGCGGCGTACTTGTCCGGCTCCGCGGCGGGCAGGTCGATCTTGTTGAGCACCGGGATGATCTGCAGCTCGTGCTCCATGGCGAGGTAGAGGTTCGCCAGGGTCTGCGCCTCGATGCCCTGCGCGGCGTCGACCAGCAGGATCGCGCCTTCGCAGGCGGCCAGCGAACGGCTGACCTCGTAGGTGAAGTCGACGTGACCGGGGGTGTCGATCATGTGCAGCACGTGCTCGTCGCCGTCGAGGACCCACGGCAAGCGCACGTTCTGCGCCTTGATCGTGATGCCGCGCTCGCGCTCGATGTCCATCCGGTCGAGGTACTGGGCCCGGTAGGCGCGTTCCTCCAGCACACCGGTCAGCTGCAGCATGCGGTCGGCCAGCGTCGACTTGCCGTGGTCGATGTGCGCGATGATGCAGAAGTTCCGGATCCGCTCCGGCGGGGTGAACGTGGTGTCGGCGAAACTGCTCACTCAGGGTCCTCGGATGTCGGCGGCGTTCCTACGGCTGTCGGCGTTCGTCGGCAGACGTCGGCCCGGTCTCCCCCGGGCGGATGACGCGCACGGGGCCACCCCATCGTCCCACGCCACGCCCACTACCCGACGCCCAACTCCCGGACGCCCCGCACGAGCCCCGCTTGCCGGGGCGGCAAGCCCCACCGCCTCGGCGGGGAGCTGCGGGGTGTTCGCTTCATCGGGAGCCCTCAGCGGGCCAGCATGATCACCATGCGGACCACAGCGCGTCCGTGCGCGCTCGCCGGCTGGGCGCCGAGCTGCGTCGGTCACGGACCACCAGCGGACTCGCCGCCGATCTGGTCGCCAAGCGCCTCGACCTGGAGATTCGGACGTCTGCGCACGAGGGGAACGGCCATGCGGGAACGACTCCAGCCAGTGACATGGCGGAGGAGCAGCCGTAGCAGCCACACCAACCGCGTGGAGGTGGCGTTGAGTCCTGAGGTCGTGGCCGTGCGGGACTCGAAGGATCGCCACGGGCCGGTGCTGACCTTCAGCGCGGCGGCGTTCCTGGCTGGGCTGAAGCGGTGCTAGTCACCGCGGGTGTCGCGGCGGATGGGGTGGTCGGCGGGGACTTCGACGAGGACGATGCGCATGCCGTCGGGATCGGCGATCCAGCCCTCGTGCAGACCCCAGGGCTTGTGCTCGGGCTCGGCGAGGACCGTGACGGCCTGCTCGCGCAGGTCGTCGACGGTGGCGCGGAGGTCCCGCACCTGGAGCCACAGCACCTGGTCCGGGCTCGGTCCCTGATCTCCCTGACCGGAGACCTCCAGGTACCCCTGCCCCAGGAAGAACACCGTGCCACCGGGGAACTCGCGGCAGACCGCCAACCCCAGCACGTCGCGGTAGAACCGCACCGACCGATCGTGGTCACCGGGCCGAAGGATCATCCGGCTGTTCAAGACCTCCATGCCCGCATTTCTACCGGCAAACACCCCGAAGCACCGAACACGGGCAGATCAGCGCGCTCCGCGACAGCGACGCGCCTGGACCTCGGCACCCGCGTGCGGAGATTCCGATTTCGCGCGAAATGGGAATGCGTCGCCCCGATCGAGACACCCGGAGGGCGGTGATCACCGAATCGTCATCGGAGGACGGTGATGCTGCGCCTGACCGGGCGTTCGTCGGTGCTGTCGACGAAGAGCTCGGGGGACTCCGCTCGGATCCTCTCGACGTCCTCGAACACGGCGCGCAGGTGGTCGCGGAGCGCCGCGAGGGCCGCTTCGAGGTCGTGGGCTTCGAGACCGTCGACGATCGCGGTGTGCTGGTCGATCAGGGCCGAGACGGGGCTGACCGTGCGCAGGCCGAGGCGGCGGGCGCGGTCGAGGTGGGCCTTGGCCTGCTCGACCGTGCGCCAGGCGTTGGTGTGACCACCTGCGGTGAGCAGGCGCTGGTGGAAGGCCTCGTCGAGCTCGAAGAACCTGCCCACGTCATCGGCGGCCGCGCGCTGCTGCCCCAGCAGGTCGCGCAGGGCTTCGACGTCCTCGTCGGTGCGGTGCTCGACGGCGTCGGTCAGCGAGGCGACCTCGACGGCTTCGCGGACGAACTGGGCGTCGGCGATGCGCTGCGGGTCCACCCGGGCGACGAACGAACCGAGCTTCGGGAAGACCCGGACCAGGTCTTCCTCGGCGAGCAGCAGCAGGCTCTCGCGCACCGGGGTTCGGGAGACCTCCAGCTCGCCGGCCAGCTCGTTCTCCGACAGCGGATGTCCCGGCGGCAGCTGCAGGGTGATGATGCGCTGCCGGATCTCGCGGTGCACCGTCACCCGGGCCGAGGTCTTTCCCGCCGTGGTCGCCATGGTCACCACCCTATCGACCACCCTTGACCCGTGGCATCCCAGCGCTTGTATGGTACCGCTGGTATTCATGAATTGAGGAGGGTCAATGCCGACGGACCTCGAGCCGCGCGCCGGCGGGACCAGATCGCTGCGCCGCACGGTCGCCGCCTCGGTGATCGGCACGATCGCCGAGTACTACGACTTCTTCATCTACGGCACCGCATCGGCGCTGGTGTTCAACAAGGTCTTCTTCCCCGAGGTCGACCCGCTCGTGGGCACCCTCGCCGCGTTCTCCACCTACGCGGTCGGGTTCTTCGCCCGCCCCCTCGGCGGTCTCGTGTGGGGCCACGTCGGCGACCGGCTCGGCCGCAAGAAGACGCTGGTCTACACGCTGCTGCTCACCGGCCTCGGCACCTTCGTGGTCGGCCTGATGCCCACCTACGAGCAGATCGGGCTGTGGGCGGCGATCATCCTGGTCCTGGTCCGGCTGCTGCAGGGCTTCGGCGTCGGCGGCGAGCAGGGCGGAGCGCTGCTGCTCACCGCCGAAGCCGCACCACCGGACAAGCGCGGCTTCTACGCGAGCTTCGTGCAGATGGGCTCGCCCGCCGCCTACCTGATCCCGACCGTGCTGTTCGCGGCGCTGGAGGCGCAGCTGCCCGAAGAGGCGTTCCTCTCCTGGGGGTGGCGCATCCCGTTCCTGCTCAGCGCCGTCGTGGTGATCATCGGCCTGTACATCCGGATGCGGGTGCCCGAATCCGAGACGTTCGAGGCAGTCAAGGAGCAGGAACCGCAGCGCGCGCCGGTGAAGGTGCTGCTGTCGGACCACCGCCGCGAGGTCTTCGGCGGCATGCTGGCCAAGTTCGTCGAGGCCGCCGTCTTCCCGCTCTACACCGTCTTCCTCGTCTCCTACGCCAAGGCGCACGACGTCGACAGCGGGATCGTGCTGGACGCGGTGATCATCGCGATCGTCGCCGAGCTGATCCTGCTGCCGTTCTGGGGAAAGCTCACCGACCGCATCGGCCGCCGCACCACCTTCATCGGCGCCGCCGTGCTCAACCTGGCGCTGGTGGTGCCCGCGTTCCTGGCCGTGGAGAGCGGCAACGTCGTGCTGATCACGCTGCTGATGATCGCCGGACTGGCCTTCGGCCACGCCGGGACCTACGCGCCGCAGGCGTCCTACTTCCCCGAGCTGTTCCCCTCCAGCGCCCGCTACAGCGGTGTGTCGGTGGTGTGGCAGTTCGGCGCGATGATCGCCAGCGGCCCGTTCACCGTCGTCGCCTCCGCGCTGCTGGTGCTCGCAGGCGGCGGCTTCACCTGGGTCGCGGTGTACGTGGCGGCGCTGATCGTGCTGAGCCTCATCGGCCTGCGCTTCCTCCCCGAAACCGCGCCGAATCGCCGAGGCGGCACCGAGTACGCCGACTGGCCCCGCACCGAGCAGAACTGACCGATCGCAGAGAGGACCGAGTTGTCCAAGATCGTTGATGCCAAGGTCATCATCACCGCTCCCGGCCGAAACTACGTGACGCTCAAGCTCACCACCGCCGACGGCGCGGTCGGCTGGGGCGACGCCACGCTCAACGGGCGCGAGCTCGCCGTGGCGTCCTACCTGCGCGACCACATCTGCCCGCTGCTGATCGGCCGCGACTCGCAGCGCATCGAGGACACCTGGCAGTACCTGTACAAGGGCGCCTACTGGCGGCGCGGCCCGGTGACGATGACCGCGATCGCCGCGGTCGACATCGCGCTGTGGGACATCAAGGGCAAGGTCGCCGGGCTGCCCGTCTACCAGCTGCTCGGCGGCGCGGCCCGGGACGGCGTGCTGACCTACTGCCACGCCACCGGCGAGGACGTTCCCGCACTGCTCGACGACGTCGCCGCGCACCTGGACCAGGGGTTCCTGGCGATCCGGGCGCAGGCGTCGGTGCCCGGCGTGGACAAGGCCTACGGAGTTCCGGCCAAGGGCGAGTTCTACGAGCCCGCGTCCTCAGCGGTTCCGGAGGAAGGCCACTGGGACACCGAGTCCTACCTGCGGCACGCGCCGCAGGTGCTGGGCGCGGTGCGGGAGCGGTTCGGCTTCGACTTCCACCTGCTGCACGACGTGCACCACCGGCTCACCCCCATCGAGGCCGGGCGGCTCGGCAAGGACCTCGAAGAGCACCGCATGTTCTGGATCGAGGACCCGACCCCGGCCGAGGACCAGAGCGCGTTCCGGCTGATCCGGGAGCACACCACGACCCCGATCGCGGTCGGTGAGGTGTTCAACTCGATCTGGGACTGCCAGCAGCTGATCACCGAGCGGCTGATCGACTACGTCCGCACCTCGGTCTCGCACGCGGGCGGCATCACGCACCTGCGGCGGATCTTCTCGCTCGCCGAGCTCTACGGCGTGCGCACCGGCTGCCACGGGGCCGGCGACCTGTCACCGATCTCGCTGTCGGCGGCGCTCAACGTCGACCTGGCCGTGCCGAACTTCGGCATCCAGGAGTACATGGGCCACACCGAGCAGACGGCGGAGGTGTTCCACTCCGGGTACACCTTCGCCAACGGCTACCTGCACCCCAGCGACGAACCCGGGCTCGGCGTGTGGGTCGACGAGGAGGCCGCGGAGCGGTTCCCCTACGAGCCCCGCTACCTGCCGGTGAACCGCCGCCGCGACGGCTCGATGCACGACTGGTGAAACGCGAAACGGCCCTCTCCCCGCTGCGGGGAGAGGGCCGTTTCGTCGACTGAGAAAACTCAGATCTTGTTCACGCGGGCGGCCATCGCCGACTTCTTGTTGGCGGCCTGGTTCTTGTGGATGACGCCCTTGCTCGCGGCCTTGTCCAGCAGACGACCGGCGGTCTGCTGCAGCTCGACGGCCTTGTCCTTCTCGCCGGCGTCAGCGGCCGCGCGGAACTTGCGGATGGCGGACTTCAGCGTGGTCTTCGCGGCCTTGTTGCGCTGGCGGTTCGCCTCGTTGGTCTTGATCCGCTTCATCTGGGACTTGATGTTGGCCACTGGTGCGCCTCTTCCTCGTCAGTCGAATCACGTGCCGCACTCGAATCGGCCCGGCCCGAAGGCCGGTTTTCCTCCACGGCGGAATGCCGTACGACACGGTCGTCCATGCTAACAAGGCTCACCTGCGCGTTCGCCGGGTGGTCCGAGTGCCGCGAGGACGCTCACAACCGCTCGGATCCGCTGTGCGCAGGCCATACGGTGATGCCTCGTGCTGACCGCGTTGAACTGGCCCGGATTCGCCGATCTCACCCTCGCCGGGTTGCTGTTCCTCTGCGCGGCGGCGTTCCTCGCCGGAGCCGTGGACGCGATCGTCGGCGGCGGCGGCCTCATCCAGCTGCCCGCGATGCTGGTGCTGCTGCCCGGCGGCGAGGTCATCTACTCGCTGGCCACCAGCAAGATCGCCGCGATCGCCGGGACCTCGGCCGCGGCCCGCACCTACGCCAAGCGCACGCCGATGGACTGGCGGGCCGCGCTGCCGATGGCGCTGGTCGCGCTGGTCGGATCGCTGGGCGGGGCGGCACTGGCCGACGCGCTGCCCTCCTCCGTGCTCAACGTCGTGGTGCTGGTCGCGCTGGTCGTGGTCGGCATCTACACGTGGCGCAAGCCCGACCTCGGCTCGGTGCACGCTCCCCGGTTCGCACGCCGGCTCCAGCTGGCGCTGATGCTGCTCGGCGGAGCGGTGATCGGGTTCTGGGACGGCATCGCCGGGCCCGGAACCGGCTCTTTCCTGGTGTTCTGGCTGGTCAGCCTGGTCAGTTTCGCCTTCGTCACCGCATCGGCGACCGCGAAGGTCGTCAACGTGGCCACCAACCTGGGCGCGCTGTTCTTCTTCATCCCCGCCGGCAAGGTCCTGTGGGGCCTCGGGCTGGTGATGGCCGCCGCCAACATCGCGGGCAGCGTGCTCGGCGCGACGCTGGCCGCCGGTCGCGGGTCGGCGTTCGTGCGACGGGTGTTCCTGACGGTCGTGGTCGGGCTCGTGGTCAGCCTCGGCTGGAAGATCGCGCTCAGCGGCTGATCGGAGCCGAGCATCGCCATCGTCGGCTGCCCTGGCGGCTGCTCGGTGAGGCGCGGCCGGTGCCGTCGTGGTGCTCGCCGGAGTGGTGCTGCTCGGCCGGCGTGATCAGGTGCGCTGGTTGCGCAGCGAGACCAGGCGCAGGACCGTCTTCTCCAGGGCGTAGTCGGCGTCGGCGGCCATGCCCTTGACTCCCGCGTTGACCTCGGCGACGACCTGCAGCGCCGCCGCCAGGCTCGTCGGCGTCCAGCCGCGCGACTGCGACTGGGCCTTCTTGACCTTCCAGGCGGGCATGCCGAGATCGCCTGCCAGCCGGTAGGGATCGTTGCGCCCGCCCGCCGCCGCGACGCGGCCGATGGTGCGAACCGAGTCCGCGAGGGCGTCGGCGATGAGCACGTGCGGCACGCCGAGCTGGATCGCCCAGCGCAGCGCTTCGAGCGCGCCGGCCCGGTCCCCGACCACGGCCTTCTCCGCGACCGCGAACCCCGTGACCTCGGCGCGGCCCCGGTAGTAGCGGCCGACCGCGTCCGCGTCGATCTTGCCGCCCGTGTCGGCCACCAGCTGCGAGGCCGCAGCCGCCAGTTCCCGCAGGTCCGAGCCGACCGCCTCGATCAGAGCGCTGACCCCGCCGGAGTCGGACTTGCCGCCCGCGCGGCGGATCTCGTCGCGGACGAACGCCTCGCGATCGGCGGGCTTGGTGAGCTTCTTGCACTCGGTGACCCGGGCGCCGACCTTCTTCAGCGCGTTGGGCAGTTCCTTGGCGTGCTTGGCCCGCCCGCCACCGCTGTGCAGGACGATCAGGGTCACGCCCTCGGCCGGTTGCTTGGCGTGCAGCAGCAAGGCCTCGGCGATCTCCTTTCCGGCGTCCTGCGCCGATTCGATCGCCAGCACGCGAGCCTCCGCGAACAGCGAGGGACTCAGCATCTCGGCCAGCTCCGGAGGGGTGAGCTCACTCACCTTCACCCTGCTGAAATCGGCCTCCGGATCGGCCGCTCGGGCTGCCCCGACCGCAGCCCACATCGCGCGCTCCACCAGCAGCTCTTCGTCTCCGAGAACCAGGTGCAGCGGGTCCGCGACAACGGTCGGTGAGCTCATGAACGAATGGTCCCACGGGCCCGCGACAGTCTCGCCATCTGGATGCGCACTGGCCAGGAATGCATTCGTTCAACTAACGTTGCCCGCACAACCGAATAGCTCATCCAGAGGGGCAGAGGGAACGGCCCGTTGAAGCCCCGGCAACCGTTCGTCCGCTGCATCGTGCAAAAAACCGGCGCGAGGTCACGGACGCAAACAGGTGCCAATTCCGACCCGTCCGCGGGACAGATGAGGAGAGGACCTCGCGCGATGACTGCTGCTGCCCCCGCCAACACGACCGCCGGCAAGAAGTTCGATCTCGGCAACGCCGTCGAACTGGTGTCCAAGGAAGAGGGACACCGGCAGCCGCTGGCTCCCGAATTCGTCTCCCTCGAAGACTTCTCGCCGCTTGAGGTCGCCTACGACTTCGGCAAGATCCGCCGCGAGGAGATCGAGGCCGGTCCGCGGTCGATCTGGCGCTACAAGCAGTTCCTGCCGGTTCCGGGCAACGTCGACCAGATCCCGAACACCGAGCCCGGCTGCACCCGCTTGATCCAGGCGGACAACCTCGCCAAGGCCCTCGGCGTGAAGAAGATCTGGATCAAGGACGACACCGGCAACCCCACGCATTCCTTCAAGGACCGCGTCGTCGCCGTCGCACTGGCCGCCGCCCGCGAGTTCGGGTTCAAGGTGCTGGCCTGCCCGTCGACCGGCAACCTCGCCAACGCCGTGGCCGCCGCCGCTGCCCGCGCCGGCTGGGACTCGGTCGTGCTGGTCCCCAAGACCCTCGAACGCGCCAAGATCCTGATGAGCGCGGTCTACGACGGCTCGCTGCTGGCCGTCGACGGCAACTACGACGACGTCAACCGGCTCGCGACCGAGCTCGCCGGCGAGCACGAGGACTGGGCGTTCGTCAACGTCAACGTCCGGCCCTACTACTCCGAGGGCTCCAAGACCCTGGCCTTCGAGGTCGCCGAGCAGCTGGGCTGGCGCATCCCCGAGCAGATCGTGGTGCCGATCGCCTCCGGCTCGCAGCTGACCAAGGTCCACAAGGGCTTCAACGAGTTCGCCCAGGTCGGCCTGGTCGACGAGAGCCCCGTGAAGATCTTCGGCGCGCAGGCCTCCGGCTGCTCCCCGGTCTCCACCGCCTTCCGCAACGGCCACGACGTGGTGCAGCCGGTCAAGCCGGACACCATCGCCCGCTCGCTGGCCATCGGCGCCCCCGCCGACGGTCCGTACGTGCTCGACATCGTCCGCAAGACCGGCGGTGCCATCGAGGACGTCACCGACGACGAGGTCCGCGCCGGCATCCGCCTGCTGGCCCGCACCGAGGGCATCTTCGCCGAGACCGCCGGTGGCGTGACCGTGGCGACCGCCAAGAAGCTCATCGAGGCCGGCAAGATCGACCCGGACGCCGAGACGGTTCTGCTGATCACCGGTGACGGCCTCAAGACCCTGGACGCCGTCGAGGGCGAGCTCGGCCCGAAGGCCACCGTCGCCCCGACCACCGAGTCGGTGAACCAGGCTCTGGGCCTCTGATTCCGTTGTAGGCGAATCCTCCTCTCTCAAGGTGGGTGGCCGTCCCGAGAGGACGCCACCCACCTTTTTCGTCCACTTCGGATGCTCAGTTGTCGGTGACGCGCAGCGGGTCTCCGCGTGCGACGAACCGAGGCCCCCGCGGCCCGGGGAGGACCGCGATGTCCCCTTCCTGGTCGGTGCGCAGCACCCGGGTGCCAGCGCGGGCCAGCGTGTCGACCACGAACGGGTTCGGGTGCCCGTAGTCGTTGCCCGCGCCGACGCTGATCAGCGCGAGCCTCGGCCGCACAGCGCGCAGGAAGCGCGGTGTCGTGTAGCGGGATCCGTGGTGTGGAACCTTGAGCACGTCGGCTCGCAGATCCGCGCCGGACGACACCAGACGCCCCTGCCCCGGCAGCTCCACGTCACCGGTGAGCAGCACGCGTCCCGCCGGGGTGGTCGCGCGGATCACCAACGACGCATCGTTGGCGTCGTCGGCGGTCTGCGTGCGGGTCACGCCCGGGTCGGGGGCGAGGACGTCGAGCACGAGACCCGGCCACGCCAGCCGCTGCCCGGCCTGCAGGGTGACGGTCGGCGTGCGGTGCGCACGGGTGTCGCGCACCAGATCACCGAAGGCCCACCGCGGTTCGCGCAGCGGCCCGATCGCCACCGCGCCGACCGGGATCTCACCCAGCACCGTGCGCAGCCCGCTGGCGTGGTCGGCGTGCAGGTGCGTGAGCACCGCCATCGACACCCGGCGAATCCCCAGGCGCCGCAGGCAGTTCGCCGCCCGGCGCGGGTCCGGGCCGGTGTCGACCACGACGGCCTCCTCCGGTCTCCCCGTCGCCAGCACCAGTCCGTCGCCCTGCCCCACGTCGCAGGCCACCACGCTCCAGCCCTGCGCTGGCCAGCCCGGCAGCATGGTGCGCACCGGCAGCACGACCAGCGCGCTGAACAGCACTGCGACCACCACGAGCAGCCGAATCCTCCTTCCTCGCAACGCGAGCAACCCCACCAGCAGCAGAACCGCCAGCAGCAGGCCACCGCCGGTGCCCGTCGGCCAGTCGAACACCGCACCCGGCACCGCCGAAGCACGATCGGCGACCAGCAGCACCCACTCCAGCTCCGGTCCGGCCAGCACGACGCCGACCGCCGCCGCCCACGTCGACACCGGTGCTGCGACGGTGGCCAGCACGCCGAACACCGTCGCCGGGGCGATCACCGGCGCCGCCAGCAGGTTGGCCGGCACCGCCACCAGGCTCACGCCACCGGAGATCGCGGCGATCAGCGGCGCGGTGACCACGTGCGCGGCCACCGGAACCGCGATCGCCTCGGCCAGCCCGACCGGCACGCCACGCGCCCGCAACGCTGCCGCCCACACCGGTGCCAGCAGCACCAGGCCCGCCGTGGCCGCGACCGACAGGGCGAACCCCGCGCTGACCGCCAGCTCCGGCAGCAGGACCAGCAGCCCGATCACGCTCGCCGCCAGCGCAGGCAGTGCCGAGCGGCGGCGGCCCAGCACCAGCGCGAGCAGCGTGATGGCTCCCATCACCGCGGCGCGCAGCACGCTCGGTTCGGGCCCGGTCAAAGCGACGAACCCGACCAGCGCCGCCCCCGCGCCCAGCGCGCAGACCACGGGGCCCATGCCCAGCAGGCGCAGCAGCACCAGGACCGCACCGCACACGATCGCCAGGTTCGCCCCCGAGACAGCCGTGAGATGGCTCAGGCCGGCTGCCTCGAACTCCTGCTCCACCTCCGGGTCCAGCCCGCTGGTGTCACCGACGACCAGTCCCGGCAGCAGCCCAGCCGCTTCCGGTCCCAGATGTCGCCCGGCGATCTCGCGCAGTCCCGCGCGCATGTCCGCGGCCACGCGCTGCCACTGCGGTGGCGCAGCGACCTCGCTCGGCGCCCGGTAGACCGGCACCAGCGCCAGGACGAGCTGTCCGTCGCGCGGCGGTGCCGCCTTGCCCCGGACGGTGAGCCGCTGCCCGGCGATCAGTCCGCGCCACGACTCGGTCGGCACCAGCAGCACCACCGAACCGCCTGCCGCATACCGGCGTCCGGCGATCTCGGCGCTCACCAGCTCCGCTCTGGCCAGCGAGCGGTCCTGCGCCCGGCTGGCGCCGAACGCCGCCCCGCGCAGCGGAGTTGGCGCGGCCGTCAGCTCCACCCGCACCACCACCTGCTCACCGGCACCCGACGCGCGGCGGAGCGGATGGTTCTCGACGTCGTGAGCCCGGATCGCGATGCCGGTCGCCGACACCGCGGCGAGCAGCAGAACCACCAGCACCGCTTTGGGCCCCGAGCGACGCGAGATCATCAGGACCACCGGGATCGCCGCCGCGAGCGCCGTCACCGCGGCCGGCACCCAGCCCGCCAGCAGACCGAGCAGCGTCACCGCCCAGACCGCCGCTGCCGCCGGGACCAGCCGCAGGTCCAGCCGCCGGATCACACCCGCACCAGATCACGCAGCTTGGACAGCCGAGCGTCGCCGATCCCCCCGACATCCCGGAGCTGATCCACCGAGTCGAAGCGTCCGTGTTCGGTGCGCCACTGCAGGATTCGCTCGGCGGTGACCTCGCCGACCCCTGGTAGTCCATCGAGCTGCTCCTTCGTCGCGGTGTTGAGGTCGACCTTGCCGTCGCCGCCGGCACCCGCGCCGGTCTGACCCGGCTGGGCCCCCGGTGGCACCGGGATGGCGACGTAGAGCTGCTCGCCGTCGGCCAGACGGCGGGCGAGGTTGAGTCCGGTCAGGTCGGTGTCGGGAAGCGGCCCGCCCGCAGCCGACACAGCGTCGGCGACCCGCGCACCGGCTGAGACCGTGACCAGACCGGGGCGCTGCACTCGGCCGACGACGCTGACCACCAGCTCCGCCGGAGCGGCGGCGCTGGTCGACACCGGTGGCGGCGGAGCGGGAAGCGGTGGCGGAGCGGACTCGGCCGTCGGGCCTTCGGACCAGGTGAGGACGAGCACACCGAGCAGCACGAGGGCCGCCACCAACGACAGCGCGAGCACCCCGGCGCGACCGGGGTCGACTCTCGACCGCAGCAGGGATTCGGGCAGCCATCGCTCGGCGAGCCGCGACAACGGCGAACTTCGGCCGCCACCAGGCGGTTTCACCGAGTAGTGGGCCTGGATTCGTTGCGTCGGCTCGTCGTGCTCGGCCTCGCGGCGCAGCGTCTGCAACCGGGACCTGGTGTCGAGCTGCTCGTAGGAGTCGTCGTCAGCGGCGCGGAAGAGCTTGGTGTCGAACATGTCGACGACGGTAGCGCGATCGAAACGCGTTGCGCACCATTATTTTTCGTGCATCTGACTACTGTGAACCGAACATCGCCGAGATTCAGCTCGATGGTGTGGAATCCGCGCCCCGAAGGATTTTCACGCGCCGAAACGCCACCCGTTCGGGAGAACCACCACGCCCACGGACCCGGGGCCGATGTGCGCCCCGATGACCGCGCCGACCTCCGAGACGACGCACTCCACCGACTCCCCCAGCTCGGCGGTGAACCGCGCCGCCAGCTCCTCGGCGTGCTCGGCGGCGGCGAGGTGGTGCACCGCGATCGCGGCCGAACCGGAACCGGCCGCGTCCAGCGAGATGTCGCGCAGCCGCGCCATCGCGCGAGTCGTGGTGCGCACCTTCTCCAGCGCGTCGATGCGCCCGTCGTCGACGTGCAGCAACGGCTTGATCGACAGCGCCGTGCCCAGCACCGCCGCCGCGGTGCCGATGCGCCCGCCGCGTCGCAGGTACTCCAGCGTCTGCACGGAGAACACGGTGGTCGTGCGCGCGGCCGTCACCGCAGCGGTGTGCTCCACCTCGTCCAGGTCGGCGCCCGCCTGAGCGGCGTCGGCGGCGCCGAGGACGGAGAACCCCAGCCCCATCGCCGCTGATCGCGAGTCCACCACCCGGACCCGGTCAGGGTCGGTCTCGCGCGCGGCCAGCCGAGCGGCGTCCCAGGTCCCCGACAGCTGCCGGGACAGGTGCACCGCCACGACACCGTCGGCACCGTCGTCCAGCGCCTGCCGGTAGGCGCGGGCCAGCTCTCCCGAGGTGGCGCTCGCGGTGGTCACCCGATGCTTGTTCGCCAACGCCTCGGCGAGGTCGCGAGGCGAGAACTCGGTCTCGTAGACGTGCTTGCCACCGTTCACGCTGACGTGCAGCGGAACGACCCGAACCCCGTACCGCGCGGCGTATCCGGACGGCAGGTACGCCGTGGAATCGGTGACGACGGCAATGGACACGGACGCAACCCTACGACGTCAGACGGCAGATGCGATCACACGTGGGCTTGCGCCCCGGCGTTGTAGACCATCAGGCGCCAGCGGTGGTCGCTGGGGCTGCGGCGGTTGAGGACCACCCAGTGGCAGTTGCGCACCCCGCCCAGACCCGGCCACAGCTCCACCGGCAGCGCCAGCAGCTTCGCGGTGAGCGCGGTGATCAGCCCGCCGTGCGCGCACAGCAGCGCGGTGCCGTCGTAGTGGTCGTCGAGCTCGGTGACGACCTCGACGGCACGGGTGGCGACCTCGATGCGGGACTCCCCTCCGGGCGGCGCCCAGTCCGGGTTCGCCCGCCAGGTGTTCAGCGCACCGGGCCAGCCGTGCTCGACCTCGGCTCCGCTGAGCCCCTGCCACTCCCCGACGTGGGTTTCCCGCAGCCGCTTGTCCAGCTTCACCGGCTCGCCGCTGACCTTGGCGTAGGCGGCGGCGGTGGTGCGCGCGCGGTTCAGGTCGGAGCTGATGGCCACCGACGGCTCGAAGGCCGCGATGGAGGGAGCGGCCTGCTCGGCCTGCTCGACGCCGTTGGCGGTCAGCGAGCTGTCGAGGTGACCCTGGATGCGGCCGGCGAGGTTGTAGTCGGTCTCGCCGTGCCGCCAGAGCACGAGCCGGTCGAGGCTCACTCGTCTTCCTCGGCCGACACGCCCTGATCGACGAACTCGATCCGCGGGCAGTCCTTCCACAGCTTCTCCAGCTGGTAGAAGGAGCGCTCCTCGGCGTGCTGGACGTGCACCACGACGTCGACGAAGTCCAGCAGGACCCACCGGCCCTCGCGGGCGCCCTCGCGCCGGACCGGCTTGATGCCCGCCGCGCGCAGCTTCTCCTCGACCGAGTCGACGATCGCTTCGACCTGCCGCTCGTTCGAGGCCGACGCGATCATGAAGCAGTCGGTGATGACCAGCTGCTCGGAGACATCCAGCAGGACCACGTCGGTGGCCTTCTTGTCGGCCGCGGCTTGGGCGGCGATCAGGGCCAGCTCGCGGGCGTTCTCGGTGGCTGCCACGTCACTCCTCTCGGCCGGGCTCGGTGTGCCCATGCCGGGTAGCAGGATAGGCCGCCGGTCCCGACCAGGAGCCGCCCGGCCTTCGCATACAAGTCCTTTATGCCCGAGCGGTGCGCTCGGGTTCAATCGCCCTGACGGTCCCCATCCCGCCGGAGCGTCGCGGTGGAGGCCGCGCTCGGTGATGAAGTGCACCACGAGACCTCCCGACCAGCGACAACACCCCTGATGAGCACCTTCGGCCAGCGGGGTGGTATCTACCGCTCGCCGCTGCCGGAGGGGCTCCGGCGCTCTGCGACCCGGGCACCACCTCGTGGCGACCGGGGCGCGGAGTCCCCATCGAGCCTCGCCGAGGACGAACCCTGCTACGGGCCCCACTCGGCGGGAGCATCATCGCGGTAGAGGCCGCGCTTCGTTATGTACTGCACGATGCCGTCGGGCACGAGGTACCAGACCGGCAGGCCCGCCCGGACCCGGTCGCGGCAGCCGGTGGAGGAGATCGCCATCGCCGGGATCTCGACCAGCGACACCGACCCGTCGGGCAGGTGCGCGCTGTTGAGCGAATAGCCGGGCCTGGTGACGCCGATGAAGTGGGCGAGCTGGAACATCTCCTCGACCCGGTGCCAGGACAGGATCTGCTCCAGGGCGTCGGCCCCGGTGATGAAGTACAGATCAGCGTCCGGGAACTGCTCGTGGAGATCGGTGAGCGTGTCAGCGGTGTACGTCGGCCCCTTGCGGTCGACGTCCACCCTGCTGACCAGGAACCGCGGGTTGGAGGCGGTGGCGATCACGGTCATCAGGTAGCGGTCCTCGGCCGGCGAGACGACCTCGTGGCTCTTCTGCCACGGCTGCCCGGTGGGCACGAAGATCACCTGTTCGAGGCCGAACTGCGCCTGCACTTCGCTGGCGGCCACGAGGTGTCCGTGATGAATGGGATCGAAGGTGCCACCCATGACCCCGATCCGGCGACGAGACATAGCTGACCACCCTAGATAAGCGTCACGACCAGGCACGTCAGCGGGTCACCCCGGGGTGTCGGAGGCCACGGTCCCGGCACGGATCCCCTCAAACCCCACGCCGGGACCGCAGCCGGCTGCGAGGCCCGGTCCAGGCTCCCCCCTCGACCGGACCCCGCCGCCCTGCGCGATCCTCCGCGGCTGGGGGCTCACTTCGGATCGCGGGCGCTGCCTCTTGGGCGCGCACGGGTGGGACCCGCGAGCGCCGGGAATCATGACGGTATTTTCGCTGTGACGCCGGTCACTCCTCGGGTGCGACGACCTTCCCGGTCGCGACCGCCTTGACCAGGATCGCCTCCACCGGGCAGGACTCGGCGGCGTCCACGACCTCCTCGGATGGCTCGGACCGGTCCTGCAGGGTCTTCGAATAGCCCTCGACCAGCTCGAAGTGGTCCGGGGCGACCCCGGCGCACATCCCCGACCCGATGCAGGTGTTCGTGTCGATCTCGATCGACCAACTCATCAGCTCACCTCTTCCGTCCGCATGAGCGAGATCACTCGACACCTTGCCACGACACCATCATCCGCTGCGGCCCCCGGACCAGAAGTCCCGTCTTCCACGTCACGTCCTGCTCGGGCGAGTTCGGGAAGTCCAGCCCCGGCAGCCGGGTGAGCAGGGTGCGCAGCGCGACCTGCAACTCCATCCGGGCCAGCTGGGCGCCGAGGCAGTGGTGCGGGCCGTGGCCGAAGCCGACGTGCGATGCCTCCGCGCGCGCCAGGTCCACCACCTCCGGGTCGCCGAAGACCGCTTCGTCCCGGTTGGCCGAGCCGATGCTCGACAGCACCGGTTCGCCCGCGCGCACCAGCACGCCGCCGAGCTCGACGTCCTCGGTGGCGTACCGCGCGAAACCGGCGCCGACGCCCAACGGCACGAAGCGCAGCAGCTCCTCGACGGCGGAGGGGATCAGGTCCAGGTCCGCGCGCAAGCGCCGAAGCTGCTCGGGGTGGGTCAGCAGCACGTGGAGGAAGTTGGGGATCTGCGAGGCGGTCGTCTCGTGCCCGGCGACGAGGATTCCGGCGGCCAGCCGGACCATCTCGTCCTCGCTGAGCTTGTCGTGCTCGTCGCGGGCGGCGATGAGCCCGGTGATCAGGTCGTCGGCGGGCTCGGCCCGGCGCTGCGCGATCAGACCGGCGATGTAGTCCATCATCCGGTCCGTGCAGTCGGTGACCTGCTCGGCGGTGAGCTTGCTGGTCGACAGGAACGCGTCCGACCAGACCCGGAAGTCCTCGCGGTCCTCGAAGGGCACGCCCAGCAGCTCGCAGATCACCGTGATCGGCAGCGGCAGGGCGAAGTCCTCGACCAGGTCGACCGGGCCGCCCCGCTCGATCATCGAGCTCACCAGGCCATCGGCGATGTCCTGGGTGCGCGGGCGCAGCTTCTCGACGCGGCGCTGGGTGAACGCCTTGGCCACCAGTCGGCGCAGGCGGGTGTGGTCGGGCGGGTCCATGCTCAGGATGCCGCCGACCTGCTGTCGCGGTCGCAGTCGCGGTTCGTCGCGCTCCATCGTTTCGGCGCGGCTGAACCTCGGGTCGCCGAGGACGACCTTGACGTCCTCGTAGCGGGTGGCCAGCCAGGCCTCTTCGCCGTAGGGCAGCTTGATGCGGCTCAGCGGCTCCTGCGCGCGCAGCCGGGCGTAGAGCGGGTCGAGGTCGAGGACCTCGGCGACGTTGAACGGATACGTCCTGGGCTCCGTGGTGGTCATGCGCAGCTCCCCGAGGGACAACTCGTTTGTAAGCAGTCGCTTACAAACGCACGGTACGCCCGGGAAAGACGCTGCGCACGCCGCGATCAGCGATCGTCCGAAAGGTCCGTTCGCTCCAGCAGGACGGATGACGCACGCGTGACGTAGCGGACGATGACCTCGGGGTCGGCCTCCGCCAGCGGGCTCTTCCCGAGGACCGAACGCACCATCCCGATGCCGAACACCCACGCCAGCACGAGATCGGCGCGCAGCTGCGCGTCCTCGGCGTCGGAGAGCTCGGAGAGCCGCTCGGTGTAGCGGGCACCCAGCTCGCCGCGCAGCATCTCCGCCGCCCGCTCATCGCTCCACGAGCGCAGCATCGCCACCAGCGGGTGCTCCCCGTTGGGCTCGGCGCTGTCGAGCAGGTTGATCAGCAGCTGCCGGGGCAGCTCCTCAGCGGAGAGCTCCGCGATCACCTGCTCGCTGTTGCGCGTCAGGACCGCCGCGAACAGCTCCTGCTTCGAACCGAAGTAGCGGAACAGGAGCGCCTGGTTGGCCCCGGCGCGCGCCGCGACGTCGCGCACCGTCGTCGCGCTGAAACCGCGCTCGGTGAACAGCTCCGCGGCCGCCTGCAGCAGGGCTTCCTTGGTGGCGGCGGAGTCGCGCTTGCGTCGCGGCGCCTGCGTCAAGCTCAGCTCCCCGGCTTGGCCGGGGCGGAACCCGGCCGCACGTGGCCGTCGCCGAACGCGAGCCACTTGGTGGAGGTCAGCTCCGGCAGCCCCATCGGGCCCCGCGAGTGCAGCTTCTGGGTGGAGATGCCGATCTCGGCACCCATCCCGAACTCCCCGCCGTCGGTGAAGGCGGTGCTGGCGTTGACCATCACCGCGGCCGCGTCGACCTGCGCGGTGAACTGCTGGGAGGCGCGGAAATCGCTGGTCACGATGGCCTCGGTGTGCCCGGAGCCGTGCTCGCGGATGTGCTCGACAGCGGCGGGCAGCGACTCGACGACGGCAGCGGCGATGTCCAGCGACAGGTACTCGGTGTCCCAGTCCTCGTCGGTGGCGGGCACGACGTTCGGACCGCCGACGGCCACCACCTGCTCGTCGCCGTGCACCGTCACGCCGGCCTCGCTCAGCTCGGCGATCGCGCGCGGCAGGAACTCCTCGGCGATGTCGGCGTGCACCAGGAAGGTCTCCGCGGAGTTGCACACGCTCGGGCGGCGGGCCTTGGAGTTCAGCAGGATCCGCAGCGCCATGTCGAGGTCGGCGCTGGAGTCGACGTAGACGTGGCAGTTGCCCACACCGGTCTCGATGGCCGGAACCGTGGACTGCTCGACCACCGCCGAGATCAGGCCGGCGCCACCGCGCGGGATGACCACGTCGACCAGCCCCCGAGCGGTGATCAGGTGGTGCACCGAGGCCCGGTCGTGGCAGGGAAGCAGCTGGACGGCGTCCACCGGCAGGCCGTGCCGGGCGACGACGTCGCGCAGGATCCACACCAGGGCGGTGTTGGAGCTCTCCGCCGACGACGAGCCGCGCAGCAGCACCGCGTTGCCCGACTTCAAGGTCAGACCCGCGGCGTCGACCGTCACGTTCGGGCGGCCCTCGTAGACGATGCCGACCACCCCGAGCGGCACCCGCACCTGGCGCAGCTGGACGCCGTTGGGCAACACCTGGCCGCGCAGCACCTCCCCCACCGGATCCGGCAGTCCGGCGACCGTGCGCAGACCGTCGGCCATCGCCTCGACGCGGCCGGTGCTCAGGACCAACCGATCGATCAGCGCCTCGGTCGTCCCGGACTCGCGGGCCGCGGCCACGTCGCGCTCGTTGGCCTCCAAGATCTCCGGTGCGCGCTTGACCAGCTCGTCGGCCATGCCCTGCAGCAGCGCGTCCTTGGCGCCGCGGGTGGCCTGCGCCAGCTCGGCGGAGGCCTCGCGGGCCCGGCGGGCGGCGTCCCGCACCTGGTCGCGCAGGTCGTCGCCGGTCGCCTTGTCAGAGGTGGGGAACTCGATGACGGTCACCCCACCAGCCTAATCCGTGACCGCACGCGCCCGGCAACGCATTTCCCGCCCCTCAGGACAGCGCCACCGGCAGCACCGAGAACCGCCGGATCCGGAAGCCAGGCGACCGCTCCGGCTCCGCGAGGCGCTGCGGTTGCGACCGAGGGTCCCCGACACGCCCGCGCTGCCCCGGGGGCGTGGCGTCAGCGGCGTCCGGTAGGAATTCGGGACGTGGACGAAGAAGCGCTGCGGGAACTCGCCGAAGAACGACTCCGAGCACTGGCCGGCCCCGAGGCCGCGCTGCGCGAGGACCAGTGGGCGGCGATCCGCGCGCTGGTGCTCGAACGCCGCCGCGCGCTGGTCGTGCAGCGCACCGGCTGGGGCAAGTCGGCGGTCTACTTCATCGCCACCGCGCTGCTGCGCGAGCTCGGCGAAGGACCGACCGTGATCGTCTCGCCGCTGCTGGCGCTCATGCGCAACCAGGTCGCCGCCGCGGCCAACGCCGAGGTGCACGCCGCCACCATCAACTCGGCCAACCCCGAGGAGTGGACCGACATCGAGGAGCGCGTCGCCGCGGGCGAGGTCGACGTGCTGCTGGTCAGCCCGGAGCGGCTCAACAACCCCGACTTCCGGGACACGATCCTGCCCGAGCTCACCCAGAACGCCGGGCTGCTGGTGGTCGACGAGGCGCACTGCATCTCCGACTGGGGACACGACTTCCGCCCCGACTACCGGCGGCTGCGGACGCTGCTGACCGAACTGCCCGAGGGCGTTCCGGTGCTGGCCACCACGGCCACCGCCAACGACCGCGTGGTCGCCGACGTCTCCGACCAGCTCGGCGTCGGCGGCGAGTTCACCGATCCGCAGGAGACGCTGGTGCTGCGCGGCACGCTGGACCGCGAGAGCCTGCGCCTCGGCGTCGTGCGGCTGCCCACCGCGCAGGCCCGGCTGGGCTGGCTGGCCGGGCAGCTCAAGGAACTGCCCGGTTCGGGCATCATCTACACCCTCACCGTCGCCGCGGCCCACGAGATCACCTCCTACCTGCGCGAGCAGGGCTACGAGGTCGCGGCCTACTCGGGCCGCACCGACCCGGCCGAGCGGGAGCAGGCCGAAGCCGACCTGCTGGAGAACAAGGTCAAGGCGCTCGTGGCGACCTCCGCGCTCGG
Organism: Saccharopolyspora karakumensis; assembly: GCF_004349225.1. Lineage (NCBI taxonomy): Bacteria > Bacillati > Actinomycetota > Actinomycetes > Pseudonocardiales > Pseudonocardiaceae > Saccharopolyspora > Saccharopolyspora karakumensis. The sequence continues at coordinate 78,517 of NZ_SMLA01000003.1, read as the reverse complement.
CATGGGTTTCGACAAGCCCGACCTCGGTTTCGTGGTGCACGTGGGCGCGCCGTCCTCGCCGATCGCCTACTACCAGCAGATCGGCCGCGCCGGTCGCGGTGTGCAGCGCGCCGAGGTGCTGCTGCTGCCCGGCCCGGAGGACCGCGAGATCTGGAGCTACTTCGCCTCGCTGGCGTTCCCGCCGGAGCACACCGTGCGCGCCGTCCTCGACACCCTGACCGAGCAGGGCAAGCTCTCCACCGCCGCCCTGGAACCGCATGTGGAGCTGGGTCGCAACCGGTTGGAGATGGTCCTCAAGGTCCTCGACGTCGACGGCGCCGTCCAGCGGGTCAAGGGCGGCTGGGAGGCCACCGGCGAGCCGTGGCACTACGACGCCGAGCGCTACCGGCGCATCGAGGCAGAGCGCCAGGCCGAGCAGCAGGCGATGATCGACTACCAGACCACGTCGTCCTGCCGGATGGAGTTCTTGCGCCGCCAGCTCGACGACCCGCACGCCGAGCCCTGCGGGCGCTGCGACAACTGCACCGGGTCGGGCTACTCCGCCGAGGTGGACGAGCAGGCCGTGCAGCAGGCGCAGGAACGGCTGCAGCGTCCGGGCGTGGACATCGCACCGCGCAAGATGTGGCCGAGCGGCATGTCCGCGCTGGGCGTCGACGCCTCCGGCAAGCTGCCCGCCGACGAGCAGTCCACCACGGGTCGCGCGATCGGCAGGCTCACCGACATCGGCTGGGGCAACCGGCTGCGGGAGCTGCTGGCCGCCGGGGCGCCCGACCAGGAGCTGCCGGACGACCTGTTCCAGGCCGCGATCAAGGTGCTGGCCGCGTGGGAGTGGGAGCAGCGCCCGGTCGGCGTCGTGGCCCTGGGCTCGCGGACGCGACCGAAGCTGGTGCGCAGCCTGGCCGAGCGCATCGCCGGGATCGGCCGGTTGCCGCTGCTCGGCGAGGTCCTGACCAACCCGAACACGACGCCGAACCGCGCCACCAACAGCGCGCAGCGGGTGGCTTCGCTGTGGCGCCAGTTCAAGATCGACGAGGAGCTGGCGGGCAAGCTGGCGGCCCTGGACGGCCCGGTGCTGCTGATGGACGACTACGCCGACACCGGCTGGACCGCAACGGTCGTCGGCCGCATGGTCCGCCGAGCCGGTGCGCCCGCGGTGCTGCCGTTCACCCTCGCCTCGACCAGCTGACCACCACCTCGGCCAGCGCCGGCAGCGGCAGCGGGCCGTGGGCCAGCACCAGGTCGTGGAAGGCGTGCAGGTCGAACCCCGGATGGCGTTCGGCCTGCGCGCGCAGCCGCTAGATCTCCAGCCGTCCGACCATGTAGGACAGCGCCTGACCCGGAGCATCGATTTGACTTCCTCACCGCTGTGAAAACCGGTGATTCCTACCGCGCCCGACGGCACGGTTGTCCGTGCGCATCGGGTCGCCTCGGTGGGTTCCTGCTTCCTCGCGCTGTGCCCGAACGTGTTCGGGTCTTACCTGCGCTCCACAGGCTGTCACCGCCAGCCCGGCGGCCTTCGCGACGTTGACCGCCGCGTTGATATCCCGATCCAGCCACACACCACAGGCCAGGCACTGCCAGGTGCGGACGTGCAGCGGTTTCGGGCCGTCCTTCACAGCGCACTTCGAGCACACCTGAGAGGTGGGTTCAAACCTCCCTATCTTCACCAGCTTGCGCCCATACAGTGCGGCTTTGTACTCCAACATCGACACAAACGACGACCACCCAGCATCGTGCACCGACTTCGCCAGACGGGTACGCGCAAGTCCTGATGCCGCCAGATCTTCCACCGCGATCGCTTGGTTCTCGCGAATCAACCGAGTGGAAAGCTGGTGATGGAACTCCCGACGCGCATCAGCCACCCGCACGTGCGCACGAGCCACCTTGGTCCTGGCCTTATCCCGATTCTTGCTTCCCATCTCCTTTCGGGAAAGGTCTCGTTGTGCCCGCTTGAGCTTCCTCTCCGCTCTGCGTAGAAACCTCGGAGACTTGATCTTCGTGCCGTCCGAGAGCACCGCGAAGTGTTCCAAGCCCAGATCCACACCGATCTCCGGAGCCTCATCGACAAGGGACTCGGGGTTGGTGTCGACGACGAACGACGCGAAGTACCGCCCAGCGGCGTCCTTGATCACGGTCACGCTCGACGGCTTCGACGGCAAAGTGCGGGACCAGCGCACCGGCACCTCACCGACCTTCGGCAACCGCAGCTTGCCGCCCGGCGTGATCGACCAGCGTGCATTGGCGGTAAATCTCACCGACTGACGACGATCACGGCGAGTCTTAAATCGGGGCGCACCCACCTCACGGCCTTTGCGTTTCCCGCTCAGTGAGCCGAAAAAGTTCTCATACGCCCGCTGAGCATCCCGAAGCGCCTGTTGCAGGACAACAGCCGATACCTCGCCTAGCCAAGCCCGCTCCGGGGTGTTCTTGGCGTTGGTGATCAGCTTCTTGGACAGCTCCGATGCCGTCGGGGTCTTGCCTCCTGCTTCGTAGACGTCTCGCCGGGCCGCGATGGCGTCGTTGAACACCACACGCGCACACCCGAACGCCCGGGCCAGCACGGATTGCTGGCCCGGTGTCGGGTACAGACGGAAACGGTATCGAAGCTGCACGCCGTGACCATAAAGTGACCCACTGACAACAGGGTCGCTCCGCGCAGCACGAGACACCTTGCCCGGCTACCCCAAGACCTGCGTGGTTCTCATCCGGATTTCGGTGATTCCATATTGGATTCGGATCTTTCGTGCGGACCCACGAGCGCTTACCGTGTCGACACCCCATTCTCGGGCGCGACGCGGAGGTTGCGATGTCCCAGGACGAAGCCGTGGCCCACAAGCTGCCGGTCCGAACGCTGGTCGCGGCGAGCATCGGGAACGCCATCGAGTGGTACGACTGGACGATCTACACCGCGTTCAGCGTCTACTTCGCGTCCGCGTTCTTCCCCGGCGAATGGGCGCTGATCAACACGCTGGCGACCTTCGCGCTCGCGTTCTTCTTCCGCCCGCTCGGCGGCTGGATGCTCGGCCGCTTCGCCGACCTGCGCGGCCGCAAGACCGCGATGCTGGTGACGATCTCGCTGATGGCCGGCGGATCGCTGATCATCGGTGTCCTGCCGACCTTCGAGTCCATCGGGTGGCTCGCGTCGATCCTGCTCATCCTCGCCCGCATCGGGCAGGGACTCTCGCTCGGCGGCGAGGTCTCCAACGCCTCGGCCTACCTCGCCGAGATCGCGCCACCGTCGCGGCGGGGCCGGTACTCGTCGTTCTTCTACATCTCCACGGGTGCCGCGCTGCTCATCGCCTCGCTGCTGGGATTCCTGCTGACCTCCGTGCTCAGCGAGGACCAGCTCACCTCCTACGGCTGGCGGATCCCGTTCATCGTCGGCGGCGTGCTCGGGCTCGTCGGCATGTGGTTGCGGCGCACGCTGACCGAGACCGAGCAGTACGAGGAGAACAAGACCAAGGCCAAGGCCCTGAAGAACCCGCTGATGCTGACGCTGCGGGAGCACCCCAAGGCCGTCGGGCAGCTCATCGGGTTCTCGATGCTCTCGACGCTGTGCTACTACACGTTCTTCAGCGCGCTCACGCCGTTCGCGGTGAAGAACCGCGACGCCGACGCCACCGACGTGTTCCTCGCGCTGTCCATCGCGACGGCGCTGTTCATCGCGCTGCAGTACCCGATGGGCGCGGTGTCCGACCGCTACGGCCGCAAACCGCAGCTGCTGGTGTGGTCGGCGGCCATCGCGATCCTCATCGTGCCGCTGTCCAGCCTCGTGCGACCGGGCCTGGGCAGCCTGCTCGTCGTGTTCTGCGTCGGTGTCGGGCTCTACACCGCGATGACCTCGATCGCACCGGCGATCATGTCCGAGCTGTTCCCCACCGAGCTGCGCGGGCTGGGCATCGGCGCCTGGTACAACCTCACCGTCGCCGTCTTCGGCGGCACGGCACCGCTGGTCATCCAGGCCTTCGCCGAGTTCGGCATCGCCACGGGGTTCTTCTGGTACATCGCGGTGGGCGCGGTGATCGCGTTCTTCGTCATCCGCACGCTGCCCGAGACCCGGGCCACCGAACTGCGCTGAGTCAGCGCAGCGGCACGAGGTCGTCGGCGTGGACGACCTCGCGGCGCTGCTCGGGCGGGAGGTCGTGGGTGGAGCGACCGATCAGGGTCGGGAGCTCTTCGGCGTCGTAGGCGACGACACCGCGGGCCACGACCTTGCCGGTCGGGTTGAGGAGTTCGACGACGTCGCCGCCGTCGAAAGCGCCCTCGACCGCCGTGATCCCGGCGGCCAGCAGGGACCGGCGGCGCTTGACGACCGCGGCGACCGCACCGTCGTCCAGCCAGAGGCGGCCGTTGGCCCCGGCGGCGTGGGCGAGCCAGAAGCGCCGGGCCGACAGGCGGTTCCCGGTCGCGGCGAAGGCCGTTCCCACGTCCGCCGCGCCCAAGGCGCTCCCGGCGTTGGCCGACGACGTGAGCAGGACCGGAATGCCGGAGGTGCAGGCGACTTTCGCCGCCGCGACCTTCGACGCCATGCCGCCGGTGCCCAGCCCGGACGCACCCGAGCTGCCCGCGTCGACGCCGGCCATGTCGGCTGCGCCGGTGACCTCGCGGATCACCTTCGAGCCGCCCTTGCGCGGATCACCGTCGTAGAGGGCGTCCACATCGGACAGCAGGATCAGCGCGTCGGCGCCGACCAGGTGCGAGACCAGCGCGGCCAGCCGGTCGTTGTCGCCGAAGCGGATCTCGGTGGTGGCCACCGTGTCGTTCTCGTTGACCACCGGCACCACGCCCAGCCCGAGCAGCCGGTTCAGGGTGCGCTGCGCGTTGCGGTAGTTGCTGCGGCGCACCACGTCATCGGCGGTGAGCAGCACCTGGCCGACGGTGAGGTCGAAGCGGGCGAACGACTCGGCGTAGGCGTGCGCGAGGGCCAGCTGCCCCACCGACGCCGCGGCCTGCTGCGTCGCCAGGTCCTTCGGCCTGCGCCGCAGGCCCATCGGCGCGATCCCGGCGGCGATGGCGCCCGAGGAGACCAGCACGACCTGTCCCCCGGCGGCGACCCGCTTCGCGACCGTGTCCACCAGGACCGACAACCGCTCGGAGTCCAAGCCGCCCTCGGTGGTGGTCAACGAGGACGAACCGACCTTCACCACGATCCGCTGCGCGGCCGCGACCGCCTGCCGAGTCGTCGAGAGGCTCACTCGTCGTCCTCCTCCTCGCCCCCGACGTAGCGGCCGAACTCGTCCAGCCCGCTACCGCGGCGCGCCTGCTTGGCGATCTTGCGCTCGTGCGCCGAAACCCGGTCGTCGGACTCCAGCCGCAGGTCGTGACCGCGTCGGCCGAGCAGGTTCGCCATCCCCGCTGGGGTGGAGGGCTCCCAGTCGAAGGTCATGGTGCCGATGGTGACCTGGCTGCCGGGCTCGGCGCCCTGCTTGGCCAGCGCGTCCTCCACGCCCAGCTTCGCCAGCCGGTCGGCGAGGAATCCGACGGCCTCGCTGTTGTTGAAGTCGGTCTGCCGGATCCAGCGCTCCGGCTTCTCGCCGCGAACGATGAAGGCGTCCTCGTCCTCCGGGTCGGGTTCGACGGTGAAACCACCGTCGTCGACCGCGGTCGGCCGGACCACCACGCGCGCCGGTTCGGGCTCGGGCAGAGTCTCGCGGTAGCGCTCGACCTCGGCGCCCATGGCGAAGCTCAGCTCGCGCAGGCCCTCGCGGGAGGCGGTGGAGATCTCGAAGACCGGCCAGCCCCGCTCCTCGACCTCCGCGCGCACGAAGTCGGCGAGCTCGCGGGCCTCCGGCACGTCGATCTTGTTCAGCACCACCATCCGCGGGCGGTCGGCCAGGTCGGCGCCGCCCTGCTCCGCGGCCAGCGCCGGGGTGTACTCGGCGAGCTCGTTCTCCAGCGCGTCGATGTCGGAGATCGGGTCGCGACCCGGCTCCAGCGTCGCGCAGTCGACCACGTGGACCAGCACCGCGCAGCGCTCGATGTGCCGCAGGAAGTCCAGGCCCAGACCGCGTCCCTGGCTGGCACCGGGGATCAGGCCGGGCACGTCGGCGACGGTGAACACCGTCTCGCCCGCGGTCACCACGCCCAGGTTGGGGACCAAGGTGGTGAAGGGGTAGTCGGCGATCTTCGGCTTCGCGGCCGAGATCACCGAGATCAGCGAGGACTTGCCCGCCGACGGGAAACCGAGCAGGCCGACGTCGGCGACCGACTTCAGCTCCAGCACCAGTTCCAGCTCTTCGCCGGGCTCGCCCAGCAGCGCGAAGCCCGGCGCCTTGCGGGCCTTGGAGGCCAGCGCGGCGTTGCCGAGCCCGCCGCGACCGCCGGCCGCCGCGATGAACGTGGTTCCGGTGCCGACCAGGTCGGCCAGCACCTCACCGTCGGGAGACAGCACGACGGTGCCGTCCGGGACCGGCAGCACCAGGTCCTCGCCTTGGGCGCCGTTGCGGTGGCCGCCCTTGCCGGGCTGCCCCTTCACCGCGCGGGCGTTGGGCCGGTAGTGGAAGTCGAGCAGGGTGTGCACGCCGGAGTCGACGACCAGGCGGACGTCGCCGCCCTTGCCACCGTTCCCGCCGTCCGGACCGCCCAGCGGCTTGAACTTCTCCCTGTGCACCGAGGCGCAGCCATTTCCACCGTCGCCCGCGGCGACGCTGATGGTCACGCGGTCAACGAACCGCGACACGAATGCCTCCAGGAAGATCAAGCCGAGCGGCCGCCCGGCGGGTAGAGCTCTTGGTCTCGATTGCAACAGCGGCGCGACCGGTGCGCTTCCCGACCGCGGTGCAGGTCACCCCGGACAACACAAAGCGAGGGGCGGCCCGGTCATGCCGGTTCCGCCCCTCGCCGGGAAGTTGCTGGCCTGCGTCGAGAGCCGGATCAGGCCTCGACGGGCTGCACGCTGACGGCCTTGCGGCCGCGGTAACGTCCGAACTCGACGGTACCGGCGGACAGCGCGAACAGGGTGTCGTCGTTACCCCGACCCACGTTCAGACCCGGGTGGAACTTGGTCCCACGCTGACGGATCAGGATCTCACCGGCCTTGACGACCTGGCCGCCGTAGCGCTTCACCCCGAGGTACTTGGGGTTCGAGTCGCGGCCGTTCCGAGAGCTGGATGCGCCCTTCTTGTGTGCCATGACTACTCAGGTCCTCACTTGTTGATGCCGGTGACCTTCACCCGGGTCAGCTTCTGCCGGTGACCCTGGCGCTTGTGGTAGCCGGTCTTGTTCTTGAACTTGTGGATGCGGATCTTGGGGCCCTTGGTCTGCTCGACCAGCTCGCCGGTCACCGACACCTTGGCCAGCACGTCGGCGTCGGTCGTGACCTCGGAGCCATCGACGACCAGAACCGCCGGGAGCGCGACCTCGGAGCCCAGCTCGCCCTCGAGCTTCTCGACCTGGACGACGTCCCCGACAGCCACTTTGTACTGCTTGCCGCCGGTCTTGACGATCGCGTACATGAGTCGGAAGTCTCCTGCTGCTCGGTTTCGCTAATTCACCAGTGTGCGGCGGACGTCCGCCCCGCCGTGAAGGCCGGGGCTTCCTACCACGCCGCTGGTGCAGCGTCTCGGTGGGTTCCTGTCTCAACAGCGAGGACCGCACGAGCGACCGCACTCGAAACAGGCGTTTAATCTCTCCGCCCGTCCGGCGGCGAGAAGTTCTCACCCATCATACAGACCAGGTTTCCGTCCCCGATCGACCGGGGCGGTACCACCAGTGCGGATCCGCGGATCACGCGCTGACGGGCGAGCCGGAACAGCATAAGCGAGCTCGCCGCGGACCGGCGAACCGCCCCCGCCACCGTGGCGGATCCTGGCCGGATCCCGCCGTTCCGCAACCATCGTGACCTGCTCTTGCTACCGTCAGTGGCCGCTCGTGATGATCTAGGGAAACGCAGGGTGACTGACACCGCTTCGGAGACCGCCCGCCAGGCCGCCGCACCCACGACACCAGCCGCCCCCGGTCCGGTGCGCCGGTTCGGTCCGCTGCTGCTGGGGCTGTCGGCCGTCGTGCCGCCGCTGATGATGCTGCGCGAGATCCTGCGCTACCCGCAGATGCACTTCTACGACTACTGGTGGGTCCTGCTCGACATCACCGACGTCGACGGCTCGCTGCGTCCCGAAGCGCTGCTGGGATTCCGCAACGAGCACCCGTTCGTGCTGCCGAGTCTCCTGTTCTGGCTCAGCGCCCGCTTCGGGCACGGCCTCAACCAGCCGCTGGGCCTGGCCGTGCTGGCGATGGGCGTGGGCTGCGTCCTGCTGGTCCTGGCGATGCTGCCGAAGCACCTCGACCCGTGGCAGCGGGCAGGCCTCCTCGCGGCGACCTCGACGCTGGTGTTCAACCCGCACGGCATCCACAACTACGTGCGCTCGATGAGCGGCGCCTCGTGGATCCTGGCGATGTTGCTGGTCCTGGGCGCGCTGCTGGCGATGCACCGGGAGCACCGCTCGATCGCCGTGGTGCTGGGCCTGCTGGCCTCGATCAGCTACGGGACCTCCTTCGCGGTGTGGCCGGCGCTGGCGCTGGTGGCGTGGCTGCGCGGCGACCGGCGGAAGTGGGTCGCGACCCCGCTGGTGGTCGGGTTCGCGGTGGTCGCGACCTGGCTGGTGCTGCGCGGCCCGCAGGGCGGCGGCGGGAGTTCGCCGACCGATGATCCGGCGCAGGCGATGCTGGCCGGGCTGAGCATGCTCGGCATGGTGTGGACCGGCACCGAACCCTCGGTGGCGCTGCTGGCGGGTGTCGCCGGGCTCGGCGTGCTGGTGCTGCACGCGAACCAGACCACCGCCGAGCGGCGGATCGCCGCGCCGTGGTGGGGGCTGGCGCTCTACGCGCTGGGCTGCGCGGTGATGATCTCCGGCTCGCGCGCCGCGTTCGGCGAGTCGGCCGGGCTGCAGAGCCGCTACAACAGCATGACCGCCGCGCTGTGGATCGCGGTGCTGGTCATCGTGGTCGCCTGGGCGCGATGGCCGCGGTTCCGCGCGGTCGCGGTGGGCGCCACCGCGCTGGCCACGGTCGCGCTCGGGGCGCCGATGGCGCAGAGCGTGCGGGCCGACGCGCCCAACCAGCAGTTGCTGGCGGTGGCCGCGCGGATCGGGCATCCCGACGCCTTCACCGACCGCTTCCCCTCGCCCGGTCAGCTGCTGCCCCGCCTCCAGGCGCTCGGGCACTACCCCTTCTCCCCCGAGTTCTCGCTCGGCTGCCCGGACGGGCTCAACGTCGGCGACCGGGTCAGCACCGCGACCTGGCGCACGCCCAGCGTCGACTCGCTGCGCGAACCGCGACCGGACGGCCGCGACGTCGTGCTCAACGCCGAGACCGACCAGGTCCAGGGCGGCGCGCGGATGCTCGAGGGCTGGGCGATCTCCGGCATCGAACGCGCTCGCTGCGTGGCCGTGCTCGATCAGACCGGGACCGTCGTCGGCGGCGGCGTGGTCGACATCCCACGCTCGGACGCCGAGGCCGCCACGCCCGGCATCGAGAGCGGGCTCGGCTTCCAGGCCGTCGCTCCCGCCCGGACAGGTCCGCTGCGCGTGGCGTTCCAGTTCCCCGACGGCTGGTGGATCCGGCCGCTCACCGAGAATCCGCAGGTGGCGCGATGAAGGTCCCGGAAGTCTCCCTGCTGGCTCCCGCCAAGGACGAGCGCGACAGCCTGCCGAAGCTCTTCGCCGAGATCAGCGAGGCCATGGCCTGCCAGCACCGCGAGTGGGAGCTGGTGATCGTCGACGACGGCAGCACCGACGACAGCTGGCAGGTGATCATCGAGCACGCCGCGCTGGAACCGCGCATCCGGGGCATCCGGCTGCGCCGCAACTTCGGCAAGGCCGCTGCGCTGGCCGCCGGGGTCTCCGAGCTGCGCGGCGAGCTCGTGGTCACCCTCGACGCCGACCTGCAGGACGACCCCTCCGAGATCCCCCGGCTGCTGGCCGAGCTGGACTCCGGCGCGGACCTGGTCAGCGGCCACAAGGCGCAGCGCAAGGATCCGCTGGGCAAGCGGCTGCCGTCGAAGGTGTTCAACTGGTTCACCGGGCTGATCACCGGGCTGCGGCTGTCGGACCACAACTGCGGGCTGAAGGCGGCGCGCACCGAGGTGTACCGGCGAGTTCCGCTGTACGGGGAGCTGCACCGCTACATCCCGGCGCTGGCGCACCAGCTCGGCTACCGGGTGGTGGAGCGGACGGTCAACCACCGGGCGCGGCAGCACGGGGTGTCGAAGTACGGGCTGGAGCGCTACGCGCGCGGCGCGCTGGACCTGCTCACGGTGATGGCGCTGACCCGCTACGGACGCCGTCCGGCGCACCTGTTCGGCGGGCTCGGGATGCTGGCGGGAACGCTGGGGACTCTGGTGCTGCTGTACTTGACCGGGGTGTGGTTGTTCACCGACGAATCGATCGGAACTCGTCCACTTCTGACGCTCGGGATTCTGTTGGAGATCTTCGGAGTTCAGATGATCTCGTTGGGTCTTCTGGCCGAACTCGTGCTGCACCGAACCGGACGTGAGCACGACGTGACGGTGCTGGTCGCGGACCAGACCACGCGAACTGCGAATGCGGCTCAACACGCTTCGTGACCGAACATTTCAACTCGGAACACAGCGCGGTAACGAGCTCCTGACAAAGCGATTGCGCATTACCTGACGCAAATGCGAAATAGGCCGGGGGGCGGCAGAACACACCCTGTCATCGCCCGTAGGGTCTCCCCCGTGCAGCAAGAGTCGGCGAAGAAATTGCGGTTGCTCGCCACGCTTCTCGGGCTGGTGGGCACCGTCCTGGCGCTCCTCGTCCCGTTCCTCCCCGTCAACCACAAGGTGGGGACGTTGCGGTGGCCGACAGCGGAGGGAACCAAGTCGGTCTCCGCCCCACTGGTGACCTACGCACCGGTGTGGCTGGACGCGAAGGTCCCGTGCGCCTCGGCGCGGAGCCTGGACGCGAGAACCGAAGGCCCGGGGTTGTTGCTGAGCACCAACTCGCCCGATTCGGACTCCGGTCAGCTGACCGGTCTCGTCCTGCAGGTCGACAACGGGCAGGCGCTGCTCTACTCCAAGGGCCAGCAGATCGGCACCACCCCACTGCCCGCCGGTGACTGCACCCTGAAGGTGCACGCCGACGCCGGAGGCACCACCGCCACCATCGGCAAGGAGCGCTGGGTCAACCAGACCGGCGACCAGCGCCCCCAGCTGACCGGCATCTACTCCACTTTGGACAACACCCGCGACGACGTGCGCGGGCTGGACTTCCAGGCCAGGGTGGACAACCGGTTCAGCTCGTGGGCGACGCCGCTGAAGACGACCGTCATCGTGCTGACCCTGGCCTCGTTCATCGGCTCAGTGCTGTGCCTGCGACGACTCGACGTCCTCGCCGGTCGGCGCGCTCCACGCCTGGCGCCGAAGCGCTGGTGGAAGCCGACGCTGCGCGACATCTCGGTGTTCGTCGCGCTGGGGATCTGGTGGCTGATCGGGGCGATGACCTCCGATGACGGCTACGTGCTGAGCATGGTGCGCTCGGAGCAGAGCGCCGGCTACGTCAGCAACTACTACCGCTGGTTCGCCAACCCGGAATCGCCGTTCGGCTGGTTCTACGAGGTCTACTCGTTGTGGGTGAGGGTGTCGACCGCCACCCCGTGGGTCCGGTTGCCCGCGCTGCTGATGGGCATCATCAGCTGGCTGCTGATCTCCCGCGAGGTGCTCCCCCGGCTGGGCCAGCAGGTCCGGCGCAGCAACGCCGCCGGCTGGGCCGCGGCCGCGGTGTTCCTCGCCTTCTGGCTGCCCTACAACAACGGTCTGCGCGCCGAGCCGGTCGTGGTGCTGTTCTCGCTGCTCGCGCTGTGCGCCGTCGAGCGCGCGGTGAGCACCGAGCGGCTCACGCCCGCCGCGCTGGGCCTGGTCGCCGCCGCGCTGTCGGTCGGCGTCAACCCGCACGGCCTGATCGCCGTGCTCCCCTACGTCGCCGGGTTCAAGCCGCTGCACCGGATGGTGCGCAAGCGAGCGCAGCAGTTCGGCTGGCTACCGGTGCTGGCGCCACTGGCCGCGTCCGGGTTCGTGATCCTCACGCTGGTGTTCTACGACCAGACGTGGCGTTCGGTGATGGACGCGATGGAGCTCAAGACGACCTTCGGGCCCAACGGGCACTGGTACGAGGAGCTCAGCCGCTACCTGCTTCTGTTCAGCGAGAGCCCGGACGGTTCGCTGAGCCGCCGTTTCCCGGTGCTGCTGGTGGTCCTCTGCGTGGCGACCTGCGGCGTGGTGCTGCTGCGCCGCGGACGGATCCGCGGTGCGGCGCTCGGTCCGAGCCGGCGGCTGCTGGCGGTGGCCGCGATGTCCTTCGCGGTGCTGGCGCTGACCCCCACCAAGCACACCCACCACTTCGGCATCTTCGCCGCGGTCGGCGGCGCGCTGGCGGCGCTCACGGCGCTGGCCACCAGCACCACGGTGCTGCGCTCGCGACGCAACCGGATGGCGTTCGTGACCGGTCTGCTGGTGATGCTGGCCTTCGCGGCCACCGGCCCGAACGCCTGGTGGTACGTGTCCGGCTGGGGCGTCCCGTGGTTCGACAAGCCGCCGTCGATCAAGGGCTACAAGGCGAGCACGATGATCCTGGTGGTTGCGATGATCACCGGCATCATCGCCGTGGTCGAGCACCTGCGGATCGACGAGAAGAACCCGAAGGTCGTCGACGAGAGCTGGGAGAGCAAGGAGAAGCGCAACCTCGCGTTGCGCTGGGGCACGGCGCCGCTGTCGGTGCTGTGCGCGCTGATGGTGCTCGGGGAGCTAGCCGCGTTCGGCAAGGGCATCGTCGAGCAGGGGCCGAGCTACACGCTGGGCACCGACAACATCAAGCAGCTCACCCAGCAGAGCTGCGGTCTGTCCGACTCGGTCGGGGTGGAGACCAACCCGCGCGAGGGCGTGCTCAAGGCGTCCGCGCAGCAGCCGACCGTGCCGGCCCCGGCCAAGCAGCCCGATCTGAAGCTGCCGCCGCAACGCCTGGCCAACCAGGAGAACGCCCAGCAGTACCTGCAGCCCAAGCAGGTCGGTTTCGCCGATCCGGGCGTGCCGCCGACCGACGAGTCCTCCCCGGACGCGCCGAGCTGGCGTCCGCCGAACCAGTTCGGCGGACCCGAGGCCCCGGTGTGGGGCAGCTACGACGATGAGGGTCAGGGCACCGGTGAGCTGCGCACTCCGTGGTTCGACATCCCGGAGGAGGCCCGGTCCGGCAAGCTGCCGGTGGCCATCAGCATCGCGGGTTCGGAGACGGGCGCGAACCAGGTCTACTTCGAACTGGGCAAGGACACCCCGCAGGGCTTCCAGCTCACCACCCGGTACCCGGTCCAGCAGGGCCCGCCGCCGGGATGGCGCGAGCACCGCTACCTGCTCGGCGGGGAGGCCGAGGGCGCGACGAAGCTGCGGATGGTGCTGGTCGACCAGTCCCTGGGTCAGAGCGGCTGGCTGGCGGTGTCGGCGCCGCGCGTGCCGAAGCTGACCCAGCTCACGAAGTTCGTCGGCAACGACCCGACGTTCGTGGAGTGGCCTGCCGGGCTGGTGCACCCGTGCCTGGAGATCTCGGGGCTGTACAACGGCATCGCGGAGATGCCGAAGTTCCGGGTCAGCGCGGGCGAGGAGGTCCGGGGCATCGGTGAGGGCTGGTCCTCGCCGGACGCCGGTGGGCCGTTCGGCTGGATGACGGTGGCGTCGAGCGTGCGGAACCTGCCGACCTACCTCACCAACGACCCGCAGAAGGACTGGGGCTCGCTGTACCAGGTGCACCCCTACACACCGGACGCGTTGCCCGCCTCCGCGGCGCTGGAGCTGCACACCGAGACGCACTCGGGCCTGTGGTCTCCCGGGCCGCCCGCGCAGGGCCTGGACCTGCCGGGCGACATGCCCAGCTCCGACGACAGGACCGACATCCCGTCCTTCGACACCGAAGAGAACTGATCCACCCAGGCGGAGCCCCGGTCCCGAGGGACCGGGGCTCCGCGCGTTTCGGTTGTCTCACGGACGGCTCGGGCCGACAATCGCCGCTGGCGACGTGACGCTCCCCCGGCAGGACGCCTGGTGGCGGGTGGCTCCGTCCGGGCGGCATCGCATACTGCTGGGTGTGCGGTACTGGGAGTCGTCGCCTTCGGCGGAGCTGCGGGGGTTCGTGTCGTGCCTGTGGGGGCACGGCCCCGCTCCGGTCGAAGGCTTTCAGCTGGTCGTTCCCGACGGCTGCGTCGACCTGATCTGGCGAGCGGGACGGGTCGAGGCCGTCGGTCCCGACACCAGGGCGTGGGTCTCCGGGCTGGACGCCGGAGCACCGGTGTTCGGCATCCGGGCCCGACCGGGGATGGCCCGGCTGCTGCTCGGCGTCCCCGCGGCTGAGCTGCAGGACCTGCGCGTGGACGCCACCGAGCTCTGGAGCTCCCGAGGACGCGACCTCGCCGATGCCATCGACGAGCGACCCGAGCTGGCGCCCGCGCTGCTGGAGCGCTTCGCGCGGGAGCGCCTGGCCGACTGGGAGCCCGACCCGGCCGTGGCGGTCGCGGTCGCCGCCCTGGACGCTCCGCGACCGCCTTCGGTGCGTGCGCTGGCCGGCCGGATCGGGGTGTCCGAGCGGCAGCTGCGGCGCCGGATCGACGACGCCGTCGGGTACGGGCCGCGGACGCTGGTGAGCGTGCTGCGGTTCCAGCGGGCCGTGCGCAGCGGCGGCGAGCACCGGCTCGCCGACCTCTCCCACCGCTGCGGCTACGCCGACCAATCCCATCTGACCAGGGAGTTCCGCCGGCTGTCCGGCCTGACTCCGAAGCGGTACTTCGCGCGGGATCAGGCCGCGTCGTAGGCGCTCAGGACGCGCAGGGCGTCGAGCGTGACCCGGGGCCTGCCTTCCAGCGCGGTGCTCGGCGCCCACTCCAGCCAGTGGATCGGCCAGCCGCCGTCCTCGCGCTGCTGCGCCGCCAGGTGGTCCAGCCCCCGCTCGATCTCGGCGTCGCTGAACCACCGCCGGGCCAGGCTCGCCGGGCTCGCCGCGTAGTCGCAGACCCCCGGGATCTCACCGGAGGCGTAGCCGGGCGCCACCCGCGCCAGCTCCGGGCGTTCGGGGTCGAGCAGCACGTACCCGGCCTCGCGGATCAACCCGCCGATGCGCTCGGCCGCTCGCTCGGCCCGCTCCCGGTCGGGCACGTGGTCGAGGAACGCGACCGAGGCGATCGCCTCGTAGGGGTGGGTCTCGGTGAGCGCGTCGACGCGCTTCCAGCAGAACTCGGTCGCGCCCGACAGCCACGGGTGCTCGACGGCGTTCTTGTGCAGCACGCCCGCCATCAGCGCGGTCGACAGCAGCGACCCCTCGGGTTCCTCGACCACCGGGATCCACGGGGCGTGCGGGTAGTCGGCGAGCCGGACGTCGCCGCCGGGCACACCGCCGTCCGGGCGGGTGATGGTGGCGAGGTGGTCGCAGATGGCCGGAGCGTCCTCGGCGCAGCGGCCGATCTCGTCCAGGATCGTCAGCGCCGTCCAGGTCTGCAGCGGCTGGCTGATGGGGCCGCGCGCGTCCGGTTCCAGCCCGTAGCCGTACCCGCCGTCGGAGCAGCGGTAGGCCTCCAGCGCGGTGTGGACCGCCGCTGCCGAGCCTCCGGCGTGGAGGTGTTCGAAGCGGCGTTGTTCCAGCACGCGGGCCGTGAGCCAGATGAAGCGCTCGGCGTCCGCCAGGCGCTGCGGTGTGCAACGAGTCATACCACCGACGTTAAGCGAAAATGGCCGACCCGTTCTTGAACGGATCGGCCATTTCCGGTGTTGATCGGGTCAGCCCTCGACCGGCGGACCGGACGGGCGCGAGACCGCGCGGCGGCGGGTCCTGCGGACCGGGGCGGCCGGTTCGACGTTGGCCAGGCCGTCGTCGGTCGACTGCTTCGGCTCCGGCTTGGCCACCACCAGCGGCTGCGCCGGGGCACCCGCGCTACCTGCGGACCGAACGGCCTTGCGACGCGGACGGGCCCCGTTGGACTCCACCTGCGACTCGGCCGGCTCCGGCTGCTTCTGCTCGACCGGGGCAGCCGGGGTCTCGGCGACCTGCGGCTTCGGCTCGGCGACCGGCTCGACGGGCTTGGTGGCCTCGACGGGCTCGGGCGTCGGCTCGACGGCCTTCGGCTCCTCGGCCTTCGGCTCGACCGGCTCCGGCTCGACCGGCTCCGACTCGACCGGGGCAGGCTCGGGCTTGCGCTCCTCGGCCTTCGGCTCCGGCTTCGACTCGGGCTTGGCGTCCGGCTTGGCGGCCGGCTTGGACTCCGCCTTCGGCTCCGCCTTGACCTCCGCCTTCGGCTCCGGCTTGGCCTCGGTCTTCTGCTCGGCCTTGGGCTCGGGGGCCTGCTGGTCGGCGTCCTGCTGCTTGCCGCGGTTGCGGTTGCGGCGGCCACCGTTGCCACCACCGCTCTGGGCGTTGCCGCCGCCGTTGCCGCCGCCGCCGTTGCCGCCACCGCCGTTGCCGTGCTGGTGGTTGATCGGCTCGGTGGAGACCATGAGCCCGCGCCCGCGGCAGTGCTCGCAGGTGCTGCTGTAGGCCTCGAGCAGACCGGTGCCGACCCGCTTGCGGGTCATCTGCACCAGGCCCAGCGAGGTCACCTCGGCGACCTGGTGGCGGGTGCGGTCGCGGCCCAGGCACTCGGTGAGCCGGCGCAGCACCAGGTCCCGGTTGGACTCCAGCACCATGTCGATGAAGTCGATGACGATGATGCCGCCGATGTCGCGCAACCGGAGTTGGCGGACGATCTCCTCCGCGGCCTCCAGGTTGTTGCGGGTGACCGTCTCCTCCAGGTTGCCACCGGAGCCGGTGAACTTGCCGGTGTTGACGTCGATCACCGTCATGGCCTCGGTGCGGTCGATGACCAGGTAGCCGCCGGAGGGCAACCAGACCTTGCGGTCCAGCGCCTTGGCGATCTGCTCGTTGATCCGCTTCTCGTGGAACACGTCGTTCTTGCCGACGTGCTTGTCCAGCCGGGACGCCAGGTCGGGCGCCACGTGCTGGACGTAGGCCTCGATGGTCTCCCACGCGTCGTTGCCCTGGACGGTCATCGACGAGAAGTCCTCGGTGAACAGGTCGCGGACGACCTTGATCAGCAGGTCCGGCTCCTCGTAGAGCAGCTGCGGGGCGTTCGCACCGGGGGTCTCGGCCTTCTCCTTGATGACCTCCCACTGCGCCTGCAGCCGCCGCACGTCGCGGTCCAGCGCTTCTTCGCTGGTGCCCTCGGAGGCGGTGCGGATGATCACGCCGGCGTTGTCCGGCACGATCCGCTTGAGGATCTCCTTGAGCCGCTTGCGCTCGGTGTCGGGCAGCTTGCGGCTGATACCGGTGGCGCCGCCGCCCGGCACGTAGACCAGGAACCGGCCAGGCAGGCTGATCTGGGTGGTCAGCCGCGCGCCCTTGTGACCGACCGGGTCCTTGGTGACCTGCACCAGGACGCTGTCGCCGGTCTGCAGGGCCTGCTCGATGCGGCGGGCCTTGCCGGCCAGCCCGGCGGCGTCCCAGTCGACCTCGCCGGCGTAGAGGACCGCGTTGCGGCCCCGGCCGATGTCGACGAAGGCGGCTTCCATGCTGGGCAGCACGTTCTGCACGCGGCCCAGGTAGACGTTGCCGACCAGCGAGCCGGTGCCCGAGGAGGTCACGAAGTTCTCGACGAGGACGTTGTCCTCCAGAACCGCGATCTGGGTCTGCTCACCGTTCTGGCGGACCACCATCTTGCGGTCGACAGACTCGCGGCGGGCCAGGAACTCCGACTCCGACAGCACGGGCGCGCGACGCCGACCGGCTTCGCGGCCGTCCCGTCGGCGCTGGCGCTTGGCCTCCAGGCGGGTCGAACCCTTGACCGCGCGCACCTCGTCGTCGCTGGAGTCCTGCCGCGAGGTTTCGGCGGCGGGCTCGCGCACGTGCACCACGGTGTTCGGCGGGTCGTCCTCGCGGCTGCCGCTCTCGTCGTCCGACGAGCCCTTGCGACGACGACGGCGGCGACGACGGCGGGAGCCCTCGGACTGGCCTTCGGACTCGCCGGATTGCTCGTCGGAGTCCTCGGAGCTCTCACCGGAGGTCTCGGCCTGGGCGGCCTCGGACCGGTTGTCGTCGGAGCCGTCCTCGCCACCGGACTCGGTGTCGGAATCGGCGCCGCGACCCCGGCCACGACCCCGGCGACCACGACGGCGACGGCGGCGGCTGCCGGAGTCACCCGAGTCGTCATCGCCGTCGGAGGCGGAGTCGGAGTCGGAGTCCCCCTCCTCGGAGGTGGTCTCAGCGGCGGGCTCCGCGGCCGGCGCGGCGGGCGCGGCCTCGGCGGGCTCCGGCTCGGCGGCGGCCGGGCGCTGCGCCGGCGGCTGCGGGGCCAGGAACATGGCCTCCGGAGCCGCGAACAGCGGCGTCAGGCCGACCGAGGACTCCTCCGCCTCCGACGGAGGGGACGCGAAGTCCGCAGCGGGCACCGAAGCGCTCTGCTCGGTCTCCGCGGCCTCGCTCGACCCGGCGGCAGGTTCCTCGGGAGCCGGGGCGGCCTCGGCCGCGCCCTCGCCTTCCTCGGCCACCAGCTCCGGGTTGAGCGTCTGCACGACGCGCAGGGCCAGATCCCGGTTGATGTTCGACTGGGCGCTGCGGACGGGCTCGCCGAGCTCGTCCAGCGCCTTGATGATCTCCCGGCTGCTGGCTCCCAGCAGCTTGGCGAGCGCGTGCACCCTGAGCTTCGCGGGCAACTCGATGGTGTCCTGCGCATCCTGGGTGGGTGTGGGCGATTGCCCGCTGGCGTTGTTCCCAGCGGGCGTATCCATGTTCAACATCCAGCTCCTCCGCCCCCGGGCGCGTCCGGGTGGACGCGGCCGCACAGAGGCATGTGCGATCTTTTAGTTTCCGCCGCCCGCGGGCGACGGCAATTCTTCGTGGTCCCTCCGCCCCGGACCTGCAGGCCGGGAAGCCGTACGGCGGGTCGACGACGTCACGCCGCCCGTCACCCGGCCGCGGGCTCTCCCGCCGGAGTCCGGTCGCCGTCTGAGTCCTGGGCCAACGGGTCGGCAATGCCTCCCCCGTCATCGAGCCGACCCTGTTCCAGCCGGGTCGCGCTCGCGGCGGCCGACGGTTCCAGACCGGCGACGACACGCAGGGCGCTCAGTACGTCGTCGGGTCGTACGACGGGTGTTGTCTGCCGCACGACCGTTACGAGTATCCCATACGGTGCGGACGCCTCGGGCCAATCGTCCACCTGGGCGGTCGCGTGGCGTTTTTGATCACGCTGCGCAATCGGCCGAGGACCTTCCCGGACCTCCGCGCTGAGCAGCGCGGCACGCGCGTCGATGGTGCGCCGACCGTCCTTGGTCATCCGCTCGACCAGCGCGCTGTCGGCAGCCATCAGCTGCTCGGCCGCCTGGCGCAGCTCGGCCACTCCAGTACCGGGCATGTCGATGCGCCACTTGCTGACCACCAGCCGGTCCGCGAGCGGCCCTGGGGTCGCCTCCACCGCCGTGAGCAGGTCGATCCCGTCAGGCAGGGCGGCGTCCAGTTCGGCGCGCAGCGACTCGGGCTCCACGCGTTCGACTAACTGCAGCTCGAGGTACTCGGCCTCGCTGGACACACCGGTGGGCACGGCTCCCGCCCACGACACCTTGGGGTGCGGGCTGAAGCCCTGGGAGTAGGCCATCGGTACGCCGGCCCGGCGCAGCGCGCGCTCGAAGGTGCGCGCCACGTCGCGGTGCGAGGTGAACCGCAGCCTGCCCCGCTTGGCGTAGCGCAGGCGCAGCTTCTGCACCGGCGGCGCCGAGGGATTGGGGTGATCTCGCCGACTCAGAATGCCTCCCCGACCATGATCGTCACCGCCGGTCCCCCAGGACCGCTGTCGACGACGATGCTTGCTTGCTCAACCGCGAGGTGACAACACCCAACGGGAAGTTTTCGATCCAGACCGTACCTGTCCGACGGCTGCACGCACGTTCGTGCGCGATCGCACGACCGCGCACGAACACGCAGGTCAGCCGTTCGTGAACGCCGGATTTCGCACCGGAGAGCCCTGTCCGACCGGCGAGATCGGAAGCAGTTTTCGCCCGGTCGGGCCGACCTCGATGTCGGTGCCCATGGTCGGGCACACACCGCAGTCGAAGCACGGGGTCCACCGGCAGTCGTCCTGCTCACGGGCTTCCAGGGCGTCCTGCCAGTCCGCCCAGAGCCACTCCTTGTCCAGACCGGAGTCCAGGTGGTCCCACGGAAGGATCTCGTTCTCGGTGCGCTCGCGGGTGGTGAACCAGGCCAGGTCCACGCCCAGCTCGGCGAGCTCGGACTCGGCGCAGTCCACCCAGCGCTCGTAGGAGAAGTGCTCGTTCCAGCCGTCGAACCGGCCGCCCTCGCGCCACACCCGCTCGATGACCCGGCCGAGCCTGCGGTCACCGCGCGAGAGGAGTCCTTCGATCAGCGAGGGCTTGCCGTCGTGGTAGCGCATGCCGATGTTGCGGCCCAGCGAGCGGTCGGTGTTGATCGCCTCGCGGAGCTTGCGCAGCCGGTCGTCGACGGTCTCCGGGTCGGTCTGCGAAGCCCACTGGAACGGGGTGTGCGGCTTGGGCACGAACCCGCCGATGGAGATCGTGCACCGGATGTCCTTGCGCCCGGACGCCGCGCGACCTGCGCGGATGACCTCCTTGGCCATCTCGGCGATCTGCAGGACGTCGGAGTCCTCCTCGGTGGGCAGACCGCACATGAAGTACAGCTTGACCTGCCGCCAGCCGTTGGCGAAGGCAGCCGAGACGGTGCGGATGAGGTCTTCCTCGGACACCATCTTGTTGATCACCCGGCGGATCCGCTCGCTGCCGCCCTCCGGGGCGAAGGTGAGCCCGGAGCGGCGGCCGTTGCGGGACAGCTCGTTCGCCAGGTCGATGTTGAACGCGTCGACCCGGGTCGACGGCAGCGACAGACCGGTGTTGGTGCCCTCGTAGCGGTCGGCCAGGCCCTTGGTGACCTCGGCGATCTCGGAGTGGTCGGCCGAGGACAACGACAGCAGGCCGACCTCCTCGAACCCGGTGTTCTCCAGGCCGCGCTGCACCATCTCGCCGATGCCCTCGATCGAGCGCTCGCGCACCGGACGGGTGATCATCCCGGCCTGGCAGAAGCGGCAGCCCCGGGTGCAGCCGCGGAAGATCTCCACGCTCATCCGCTCGTGGACGCTCTCCGCGAGCGGGACCAGCGGCTGCTTCGGGTACGGCCAGTCGTCGAGCTCCATCGTGGTGCGCTTGAACACCCGGTAGGGCGCGCGCTCCTGGTTGGGCACGACCTCGGCGATCGCGCCGTCCTCGCCGTAGGAGACGTCGTAGAACTTCGGGACGTAGACGCCGCCGGACTCGGCCAGCCGCAGCAGCAGCTCGTCGCGTCCACCCGGGCGGCCCTCGCCCTTCCAGCGCCGGACGGCCTCGGTGATCTCCAGGACGGCTTCCTCGCCGTCACCCAGCACCGCCGCGTCGACGAAGTCGGCGATCGGCTCCGGGTTGAACGCGGCGTGACCACCTGCCAGCACGATCGGGTGGTCGTCGGTGCGGTCCACCGCGTGCAACGGGATTCCGGCCAGGTCGAGCGCACCGAGGAGGTTCGTGTAGCCGAGCTCGGTGGCGAAGCTGACGCCGAAGACGTCGAACTCGCCCACCGGGCGGTGCGCGTCCACGGTGAACTGCGGGATCTCGTGCTCGCGCATGAGCTCTTCGAGGTCCGGCCACACCGCGTAGGTGCGCTCGGCGAGCACGTCAGGCTGCTCGTTGAGGACCTCGTAGAGGATCTGAACACCCTGGTTGGGCAACCCGACCTCGTAGGCGTCGGGGTACATCAGGCACCACCGAACGGTGGCGTCCTCCCACGCCTTCACGGTCGAGTTGAGCTCGCCGCCCACGTACTGCACGGGCTTGGAAACCCGCGGCAGCAAGGGTTCCAACCTGTCGAAAACGGACTCCACAGCCACGCGACCAGGGTAGAGGTCCCTCGACCGAGCGCCGAGCGGGGGCGTTTCAGCCGAGCGAGGCCCGGCTGAAACCACCCCACAGCCATCTCAAGTCGCCGGTCGGAGCGAGTGCGAGCGGCGCAGCCGCGAGGCGTGGGAACCACCCTCGCGACCTGCACCGCCGCGGGTTCTGACACGTCTCCTGGCGAGTACGCCGTGGCGCACGGAGTCCAGGAGACCTGTCAGGTTCCGCTACCCGCACCACAACGCACAACGCACAACGACCACCGATGATCAAAGCTCGGGGAACCAGAGCTTGAGCTCGCGGGCTGCGGACTCGGTGGAGTCCGAGCCGTGGACCAGGTTGTACTGGACCTCGAGGCCGAAGTCGCCGCGGATGGAACCCGGGGCGGCCTTGTCGACCGGGTCGGTGCCGCCGGCCAGCTGGCGGAAGGCCGCGATGGCCTTCGGGCCCTCGACGCAGGCCGCCACGACCGGGCCACCGGTGATGAACTCGATCAGGCTCTCGAAGAACGGCTTGCCGTCGTGCTCGGCGTAGTGCTGCTCGGCGAGCTGGCGGTCGACGTTCTTGAGCTCCAGCGCGACCAGCTTCAGGCCCTTGCGCTCGATCCGGCTGATCACCTCGCCGACGAGGCCACGCTCGACGCCGTCGGGCTTGACCAGCACCAGAGTGCGCTCGCTCACGTTCTCTCTCCTCACATCACGGTTGCGCCAGGCGCGACATCCCAGCGCCCGATTTGACCGTCAGCGTATCGACGCAGGTGAACCCACCTCTCCCGGGGCCCGAAACGATCACACCTCCGGAGGTGGACCCCCGATTTCAGTGGAATGCAGGTCCCGACTTCCGCTGAAATCCGGGTTGGGTCGCCTCAGCGCCGGGGGTCGAGGGTTTTGGTCCAGAGGGCTTTGCCCTGCTGGTCGCGGATGTCGACGGTGAGCCGGCCGGTCTCGCCGTCGATGTTGACCTCGCCGAAGTGCTGGAAGCCCTCCATCGGGGACGCGCCCTGGCGGGAGGGGGCGCTGACGAAGGCGACCTCCGGGCCGAAGGTCGGGTCCATGTCGCTGGGGCCGAAGGCGCCCGCGTTGAGCGGTCCCGCGACGAACTCCCAGAACTCGTCGAAGCCGTCGAACGCCGCGCGCTCCGGCGAGTAGTTGATCGCCGCCGAGTAGTGCACGTCAGCGGTCAGCCAGACGACGTTGCGCACCTCGCGGCGGCTGATCTCCTGCAGCACCCGCGCCAGCTCGGCCTCGCGGCCGTTGGGGGCTCCCGGCAGTCCGTTGGCGACGCCCTCGATCTTGTCGCCATCGGGGACGATGATGCCGATCGGCATGTCCGAGGCGATGACCTTCCAGGTCGCGCGCGATTTCGTCAGCTCGCGGACGAGCCAGCGGGCCTGCTCCTCGCCGAGGATGCTCTCCGGCTCGGTTCCGGTGGAGTTCGCGTCGCGATACGTGCGCATGTCCAGCACGAACACGTCCAGCAGCGGGCCGTGCGAGACCTTCCGGTACACGCGGCCGTCGACGGCGTCCTGCCTGCGGATCGGCTGCCACTCGTGGAACGCCTGGAACGCGCGCTGGGCCAGCACGTCCACGCGCTTCTCGGTGTAGGCGTCGTTGTCCAGGATCTCGCCCGGGTACCAGTTGTTGGTGACCTCGTGGTCGTCCCACTGGATCAGCTGCGGGACGTCGGCGGCGAACGCGCGCACGTTCTCGTCGAGCAGGTTGTAGGCGAACTGGCCCCGGTACTCGGCGAGGGTTTCGGCGACCTTCGACTTCTCCGGGGTGACGACGTTGCGCCAGACCCGGCCGTCGGGCAGCGTCACCGACTCCTCCACCGGCCCGTCGGCGTAGACCGTGTCACCGCTGTGCAGGAAGAAGTCGGGGCGGCGGTCGGCCATCGCGCGGTAGATCGTCATGCCGCCGATGTCGGGGTTGATGCCCCAGCCCTGACCCACCACGTCACCCGACCACAGGAACCGCACGTCGCTGCGGTCCTGCGGCACCGTGCGGAAGGTGCCGGTCAGGCCCTCACTGGCCACCCGGCCGTCGAGGTCCTCGGCGGTGACCCGGTAGTGCACCTCGCGGCCCGCCGGGATTCCGGTGAGCCGCAGCTCACCAGTGCCGTCGGTGTCGGGTGTCAGGTCCGGTCCGGGGACGCGCAGCGCGTCGCGGAAGTCCTCGCGCGCGGAGATCTCGACGAACATGCGGGACGGGCGGTCGGCCCGGGTCCACACCACGGCGCCGTCCGGGCGCGGGTCGCCGAGCTGCACGCCGTGGGTCAGCACCGGACGGCCGGACCGCGCGAAGGCGGCGCCCGGGAGCAGCGCGCCGGCCGCGAGCAGACCGGCACCGGTGGCACCGCGGCGCAGCAGCTCGCGGCGAGTCAGGTTCTCGGGGGTCATGGTCCCGGTTCTAATCCGGCGAAGCCGCGCCCCGATCACCACAGGTGAACGGGCAGGTGAAACTTCGGTGTTCAATCGCCGCACCGCGCGGACCCTGGTGCGAGACCGGTCGGACCGCTAGCTTCACGGCCGAACCGACTGGCCGCTGGAGACGAGGAGGTCCCGATGCGCGCCGCCGTGCACACCGCCGCCAACGAGCCGCTGCGGATCGAGCAGCTGGACGATCCGACGCCGAGGGCCGGTGAGGTCGCCATCGACGTGCGTTCCTGCGGTGCCTGCCACAGCGACCTGCACGTGATCAAGGGCGAGCTGCCGTTCCCCACCCCCGCCGTGCTCGGCCACGAGGTGGCCGGTGTGGTCTCCGAACTCGGTTCCGGCGTCAGCGGGCTGTCGGTGGGCGACCCGGTCGTGACCAGCTTCATCATGCCGTGCGGGCAGTGCGGGCAGTGCTCGCGCGGCAACGAGGAGATCTGCGAGCGGTTCTTCCGGTTCAACCGGGGCCAGGGCAAGCTCTACGACGACGACACCCGGCTGCACCGTCCCGGCGGCGAGCCCGTCTGGATGTACTCCCAGGGCGGGATGGCCGAGCGCTGCGTGACCCCGGCGACCTCGGTGTACCGGGTTCCGGACGGGGTCGAGCTGTCGGACGTGGCCTCGGTCGGGTGCTCGACGATGACGGCCTACGGGGCGCTGCGGCACGCAGCGAACGTGCAGGTCGGCGACACCGTGGCGGTGGTCGCGGCGGGCGGGGTCGGCTCGGCGCTGATCCAGCTGGCCTCGATCTTCGGCGCGTCGACGATCATCGCGGTCGACATCAACGAGGACAAGCTCGAAGGCTCTCGCCGGCTGGGCGCCACGCACACGGTGAACTCGTCCGAGGTGGACGCTCCCGCGGTGATCCGCGAGCTGACCGGTGGGCGCGGTGTGGACGTGGCCTTCGAAGCGCTGGGCGCGGTCCCGACGTTCAACGTCGCCAGGGACTCGGTCGTCGAAGGCGGCCAGGTCGTGGTCGTCGGCATCGCCGCCCGGGGCACGACCGGTGAGTTCGACCTCGCCACGATCGCCCGGCGCAAGCTCCAGATCAAGGGCTCCTACGGCGCCAAGCCCCGCCGGGACATGCCGGTCCTGCTCGACCTGGTGGCCCGGGGCCAGCTCCGCCCGCAGGACGCCATCAGCCGCCGCTACCCCTTCGAGAAGGTCCAGGACGCCTTCGACGCCCTCAACCGCGGCGAGATCCTGGGCCGAGCCGTCGTCGACCTCGCCTGACCGAGGGAAGAATTCGAATCTCGCGCGAAGTTCGAGTGCGGAAGTCTCGGCTCAAACTTCGCGCGAATTTCGAATGGTCCCGGATTTCCGCAGGTGAGGGCTAGTCGGTGCCTTCGGGGTGGCCCGGAGGGTGGCCGAGCTGGTCGTAGAGCTGGCCTTCGCGCATGCGCTTGGCGATGTCCTTGCGCAGGTGCAGGATGTAAGCCCAGATCAGGGCGAAGATCGCGCCCATGATGCCGATCGACGGGTGGATGAAGGCGCACAGGACCATCGCGGCCTGAAGCGCCAGCGCGAATCCCAGGCCCCACGGGCGGCGCTGCACGAAGGCGGCCACCAGCATCAGCACCGACAGCACGATGACGATCACGAAGCCGGCGCTGGAGACCCCACCGCCGAACTTCCACACCACCGGCAGCGCCAGCAGGAACGTGATGAACTCCAGCGCCAGCGTGGCCGCCATGATGCCGCGCAGACCCTTCCACGGGTCGCGCACGCCTTCCGGCGGCTCCGGCAAGCCCTTCTCGGGCTGGGACTCCTCGGCCACGACCGCTCCCGTCTCGCTCACGCGGGCTCCTTGCCGAACAGGGCGCGGGCCTCTCCCGCGGTCACCACGGACCCGGTGATCACCACACCGCCGCCGGACACCGACTCACCGGGATCGTCGGTCTCCTCGGCCAGCTGGATCGCCTGCTCGACCGCGTTGTCCAACCGGGGCTCGACCATGATCCGGTCCTGCCCGAAGATGTCCAGCGCGATCCCGGCCAGCTCGTCCGGGTCCAGCGAGCGCGGCGAGGAGTTGCGGGTCAGCACCAGCTCCTCCACCACCGGCTCCAGCTCGGCCAGGATGCCGCGCGCGTCCTTGTCGCCCAGCACGCCCACCACCGCGACCAGCTTGCGGAAGGAGAACTCCGAGCTCAGCGCGTCGGCCAGGGCGCGGGTGCCGTGCGGGTTGTGGGCGGCGTCGACCAGCACCGTCGGTGCGGCGCGCACGCGCTCCAGCCTGCCGGGCACGATGACGGAGGCGAACGCCGAGCGGATCCGCTCCACGTCCAGCTGCCGTTCCGCGCCCGCGCCGAAGAACGCCTCGACGGCCGCCAGCGCCAGCGCCGCGTTGCGGGCCTGGTGCTCGCCGTGCAGCGGCAGGAAGATCTCGTCGTAGACGCCGCCGAGGCCCTGCAGCTTCAGCAGCTGGCCGCCGACCGCGACGGTCCGCTCCAGCACGCCGAACTCCTGGCCTTCGCGCGCCACGGTCGCGTCCACCTCGGCGATGCGGTTCATGATCTCCTGCTGCGCCTCGGCGGGCTGGGAGGCCATGACCACGATGGAGTCGGGCTTGATGATCCCGGCCTTCTCGCGGGCGATCCCGGCGAGGTCGGTGCCGAGGTACTCGGCGTGGTCCAGCGCGACGGGGCAGATCACCGCGACCTTGGCGTCGGCGACGTTGGTGGCGTCCCAGCTGCCGCCGAGCCCGACCTCGACGACCCCGGCGTCGACCGGGGCGTCGGCGAACGCGGCGAACGCCATGCCGGTGAGCACCTCGAACTTGCTCATCTTGACGTCGCTTTGGGAGTCCACGATGGACACGTACGGCGCCACGTCGCGGTAGGCCTCGACGTAGCCGGCCGGGCTGATCGGAGCGCCGTCGACGCCGATGCGCTCGGTGGCCAGCTGCAGGTGCGGGCTCGTGTAGCGGCCGGTGCGCAGTTCGAGCCCGGTCAGCAGGGCGTCGACGATGCGCGTCGTGGACGACTTGCCGTTGGTGCCCGCGATGTGCACGACCGGATAGCTGCGCTGCGGCTCGGCGAGCAGATCGGTGAGCGCGCGGATGCGATCCAGCGACGGCTCGATCTTGGTCTCCGGCCAGCGTTCGTTGAGCTCGGCCTCCACCACGCGCAGCTCGTGCAACGCGGCAGGATCCATGCCGGTCAAGTGCCCACTCCCCTACCAACGACGAAAATGCCGAGGTTGAAGTCTACGTCTTCCCTGGTGGACGCCCGCCCAGGCCCGCTGGACGCGAAAAGGGGCCCTCACCAGGAGGGCCCCTTCCCGATGCGCGTCAGCCCTGCGGGAGGGCTTCCAGGCGAGCGGTGATGCGGGCGATGTCGCCTTCGGCGACCTCGCGGCGGGCCTTGATCTTGTCGACCACCTCGGCCGGGGCCTTGTCCAGGAACGCCTGGTTGCCGAGCTTCTTGTCTGCTCCGGACAGCTCCTTCTCGGCGGCGGCGAGGTCCTTGGCCAGGCGCTTGCGCTCGGCCTCGACGTCGATCGCCCCGGAGAGGTCCAGCTCGACGTCGACGTTGCCGCCGGCCAGGCCGACCTCGATGGAGGCCGACGAGGTGAAGCCGTCCTCCGGCTCGGTGACCTTGGCCAGCGAGCGCACCGCGGGCACGTGCTCGGCCAGCCCCAGCTCCTCGACCCCGCTGAGCCGCGCCGCGACCTTCTGACCGGGTTTGAGGCCCTGGTCGGAGCGGAACCGGCGGATCTCGGTGATCAGCTTCTGGGTCGCTGCGATCCGGTCGGCCGCACCGCTGTCGGCCTCGGCGCCGGTGGCCTTCGGCCAGTCGGCGATCACCACGGACTCGCGGCCGGTCAGCGCCGTCCACAGGGTCTCGGTGAGGAACGGGATCGTCGGGTGCAGCAGCCGCAGCAGCGTGTCGAGCACCTGGCCCAGCACCTGCCGGGTCAGCTCGGCGCGCTCCTCGGTGCCGTCGAACTGGACCTTGGACAGCTCCAGGTACCAGTCGCAGAACTCGTCCCACGTGAAGTGGTAGAGCGCCTCGGTGGCCTTGGCGAACTGGAAGTCCTCCATCATCTCGTCCACGTAGGACACCAGCGCGTCGGCGCGGTCGAGGATCCAGCGGTCGGCGTCGGTCAGCGATTCCCGCGCCAGCGGCTCCGACGGCACGCGGGCGCCGTTCATCAGCGCGAACTTGGTGGCGTTGAACAGCTTCGTGCCGAAGCTGCGCGACGCCGAGACCCACTCCTCGCTGATCGGCGAGTCGGTGCCCGGGTTCGCGCCGCGCGCCAGGGTGAACCGCAGCGCGTCGGTGCCGTAGGTGTCCATCCACTCCAGCGGATCGACGGTGTTGCCCGCGGACTTCGACATCTTCTTGCCGTGCGCGTCGCGGACCATGCCGTGCAGCGCGATGGTCTTGAACGGGATGGCCTCGGCCGGGTCCCGGTCCTTCATCGCGTACAGGCCCATCATCATCATCCGGACGACCCAGAAGAAGAGGATGTCGTAGCCGGTGACGAGCACGGACGTCGGGTAGAACTTCTCCAGCTCCGGCGTCTGCTCCGGCCAGCCCATCGTCGAGAACGGCCAGAGGCCGGAGGAGAACCAGGTGTCGAGGACGTCCTCGTCCTGGCGCCAACCGTCTCCCGACGGCGGTTCCTCGTCCGGCCCGACGCACACGACCTCGCCGTTGGGGCCGTACCAGATCGGGATCCGGTGGCCCCACCACAGCTGTCGCGAGATGGCCCAGTCGTGCAGGTTGTCGACCCAGTCGAAGTAGCGCTTGGCCATCTCCGGCGGGTGCACGGCGACGCGGCCGTCGCGGACGGCGTCACCCGCGGCCTGCGCCAGCGGGCCCACCTTGACGAACCACTGCAGGGACAGCCGGGGCTCGATCGGCTCCTTGGAGCGCGAGCTGTGCCCGACGCTGTGCACGTACGGGCGCTTCTCGGCGACGATGCGGTCCTGCTCGCGCAGCGCCTCGCGCACCGCCACCCGGGCCTCGAAGCGGTCCATGCCGTCGAAGCGGGTTCCGGTGTGGGCGATGCGGCCCTGCTCGTCCATGATCGTGAGCATCGGCAGGTCGTGCCGCTTGCCGATCTCGAAGTCGTTCGGGTCGTGCGCCGGGGTCACCTTGACCGCACCCGTGCCGAACTCCGGATCGACGTGCTCGTCCGGGACGACCGGGATCTTGCGGCCGGTCAGCGGCAGCTCGACCTCGGTGCCGACCATGTGCCGGTAGCGCTCGTCGTTCGGGTGCACCGCGATGGCGGTGTCGCCGAGCATCGTCTCGACCCGCGTGGTGGCCACCACGATCGCGTCGTCACCGTCGCCGTAGCGCATGGAGACGAGCTCGCCCTCGACCTCCTTGTGCTCCACCTCGATGTCGGAGATCGCGGTGCGCATCTCCGGCGACCAGTTGACGAGCCGCTCGGCGCGGTAGATCAGGCCGTCGTCGTAGAGGTTCTTGAAGATCGTCTGGACGGCGCGGGACAGGCCGTCGTCCATGGTGAAGCGCTCGCGGGACCAGTCGACGCTGTCGCCGAGGCGACGCATCTGCGACAGGATCGCCCCGCCGTGCTTCTCCTTCCAGCCCCAGACGCGCTCCAGGAACTTCTCGCGGCCGAGCTCGCGGTGGTCGATGCCCTCCTCGCGCAGCTGCTTCTCGACCAGCGCCTGCACCGCGATGCTGGCGTGGTCCATGCCCGGCAGCCACAGCGCCTCGTAGCCCTGCATCCGGCGACGCCGGGTGAGGATGTCCATCAGCGTGTGCTCGAAGGCGTGGCCGATGTGCAGGCTGCCGGTGACGTTCGGCGGCGGGATGACGATCGAGAACGGCGGCTTGTCGCTGTTCGGGTCGGCGGTGAAGTACTCGGCGGCTACCCAGCGCTCGTACAGCTCGGCCTCTACGTCGGCCGGATTCCAGGTCGACGGGAGTTCACGGGTTGCGGCTGCATGGGTCTGTGTCACACGTCGAATTCTACGAGTGCCCGAACGGCGGTTTCCCCGGGCATACCACCGGCCACGACCAGCGGGCGTGTGACGCGCGGCACGCGCACGCGAGAGGGGCGCGACTCGTCGAGCCGCGCCCCTCTCGCGATGGCCACCAGGTCAGCCGGTGAAGAGCTTGGTGACCTTGGTGATGAGTTCGTAGAGGCCGTAGAGGAACGGGACGCCTACCCAGAGCCAGGCGATGACCAGGAGGACTTGGCGGTTCGCGGTCGTCACTTGTCTCCTCCCTTCGCCGGTTCGTGGAACTTGGGGGCGACCGGGCGGATCAGCTCGTTGGCGATGAAGCCGACGACCAGCAGCCCGATCATGATGTAGAGCGAGACCGCGTACAGGTCAGGCCCCTTCGCGCCGCTCGCCTCCTGCGCGTCGGCGACGGCGTTGACGATCAGCGGTCCGAGCACACCGGCCACCGACCACGCGGTGAGCAGCCGGCCGTGGATCGCGCCGACCTGCAGGTTGCCGAAGAGGTCCTTCAAGTACGCGGGCGCGGTGGAGAAACCCCCGCCGTAGAACGACAGGATCAGGATCGCGCACAGCACGAACACCGGGACGCCGGTCGCGCCGAACAGCAGGATTCCCAGGTACAGCAGCGTTCCGCCGCCCAGGTAGAGCCGGTAGATGTTCTTGCGCCCCACCACGTCCGATGCCGACGACCACACGAACCGACCGGCCATGTTGGTCAGCGACAGCAGCGCCACGAACCCGGCCGCCGCTCCGGTGGCCACCGGGGTCGCGCTGTTGGAGAAGAAGCCCACGATCATCGGCGACGCCTTCTCCAGGATGCCGATGCCCGCGGTGACGTTGCAGCACAGGATCACCCACAGCAGCCAGAACTGCGGGGTGCGCAAGGCGTTGTTGGCCGTCACGTCGGCCGTGGTGATCATCGGCTTGACGACCTGCTTCGGCATCGACTTGGGCCGCCAGCCCGGCGCGGGAACCCGCACCAGCAGCGCGCCCAGCGACATGAACACCGCGTAGACCACGCCGTGCACCAGGAACGTCTGCGCGATGCCGGAGCGGTCCTCGCCGAAGGTGTCCAGCATCTGCGTCGACCACGGCGAGGCGATCAGCGCACCACCGCCGAAACCCATGATGGCGATGCCGGTCGCCATGCCCGGCCGGTCCGGGAACCACTTCATCAGCGTCGACACCGGCGAGATGTAGCCGATGCCCAGACCGATGCCGCCCACGAAGCCGTAACCGAGCACCACCAACCAGTACTGGCCCAGCGCGACGCCCAGCGACGAGATGAGGAACCCGAGCGAGAAGCACACCGCCGAAACCGTCATGGCCCAGCGCGGACCGCGCCTCTCCACCAGCGTGCCGCCCACCGCGGCCGACAGCCCGAGCATGACGATGCCCAGCTGGAACGGCAGCGCGCTCAAGGTGCCCGACAGCCCCAGGGCCTCCTCCAGCGGCGGCTTGAACACGCTCCACGCGTAGACCTGCCCGATCGACAGGTGCACCGCCAGCGCTGCCGGTGGGATCAGCCAGCGGCTCCAATCCGGTGGAGCGACGATTCGACTGGGTGACAGCAGCCCTGAAACCATTGGGCCTCCCGGCTTCGCGACGTTGATCAGCGCGCCGAGCATACTGTTGGGAACGGCCGGAAAAGTCGTCCAATTTCAAACTGAAACAAAGTTCCGAGGAGGCGCAATGGGACGGGTCACGGTGCGGCGGCCGGTGCTCCGGATCGCCGAGAACGGCAATCGGACCAGGCCGGACACCCTCGCTGCCGAGGAACCTCTGGAGGTCCGGGTCAACGGCAAGCCGCTGTCGGTGACGATGCGCACACCCGGTCACGACGTCGAGCTGGCGCACGGATTCCTCCTCACGGAAGGCGTCATCGCCGACCGCGACGATCTGGCCACCGCCCGCTACTGCGACAGCCCCGGGCCCGACGGGCGCAACACCTACAACGTGCTCGACATCGCGCTGTCCCCCGGCGTCCCGATGCCGGACGCCTCCGTGGAGCGCAACTTCTACACCACCTCCTCGTGCGGGGTGTGCGGAAAGGCGGCGCTGGACGCGGTGAAGCTGCGGACCCGCCACTCCCCCGCCGCCGACCCGCTGAGCATCGCTCCAGAAACCCTCATCGGACTGCCCGACGCCCTGCGCTCGGCTCAGCGCGTCTTCGACTCCACCGGCGGCCTGCACGCGGCCGGCCTGTTCGACGCGCGCGGCGAGCTGCTCGTGGTGCGCGAGGACGTCGGCAGGCACAACGCGGTCGACAAGGTCATGGGCTGGGCCCTGATGGAACGTCGCGTGCCGCTCTCCGGCTGCGTGCTGATGGTGTCCGGCCGGGCGTCGTTCGAACTGGTGCAGAAGGCCGCGATGGCCGGAGTGCCGATGCTCTCAGCGGTGTCGGCGCCGTCCTCGCTGGCCGTGGACCTGGCCGAGGAGCAGGGCATGACGCTCATCGGCTTCCTCCGCGGGTCCTCGATGAACGTCTACACGGGAGCGGAGCGCGTGGCGATCACCGAATCCGCGTGACGGACCCCTGATGCGGTTGGGATGATGTCCGGAGGTGTTCGAGGAGGACTGGTTTGCCCAACCGACGATCGATCGGCACCCCGCTGCCCCGGCGCACGCTGCTGACCTCGGGCGCCGCCGGTCTGGCGGCAGTCGGGCTCGGGCTGAGCACCGACAGCGCGGGCCATCCGGTCGAGCAGCGCGTGTCGCTGGCCAAGAACGTCTCCGTCGAGCGGCTGTACTCCCGGGCCCGCAAGCAGAACGTGGACGTGGTGGCGATCCGCCCCAGGGACGTTCCGGCCGAGGGGCTTCCGGTGTGCCTGATGCTGCACGGGCGGTTCGGCGACGCGATGGACTCGGTCAGCGGTCTGCCGGTGTGGCTGTCGAACTCCGTCGCGGCCGGGAAGATTCCGCCGTTCATGCTGCTCTCGGTGGACGGTGGTCCGAACAACTACTGGCACCGCCGCCCCGATGACGACGCGATGAGCATGCTGCTCGACGAGGTCCCGCAGTGGCTGAACGAGCGCGGGCTCAGCGCCCCGGTCGCGGCCGCGGGCATCTCGATGGGCGGGTTCGGAGCGCTGGTGTACGCGCGGCGGCGCCGCGAGCTCGGCGACCCGCTGCAGGCGGCCGGCGCGATCGCCCCGGCGCTGCACACCAACTGGCGCGAGATGCGCAAGCGACGAGCGTTCACCAACGAGGCGGAGTGGAAGGCGATCGACCCGCTGCGCCACATCGGCAGCCTCGGTGACCTGCCGATCGGCGTCTGGTGCGGCAACGGCGACCGCTTCATCGAGGGCACCCGCCGCTTCATCCGCCTCGCCAGGCCCACCTACGCCTCGACGACCCCGGGCCGCCACAACAAGACCTACTTCCGCAAAGCCCTCCCCGAACTGGTCGACTTCATCGGCGACCACCTCCACAACTGACCCCTTCCCCGGCGGCGATCAGCCCCCGGTCACGGCCAACACGGAATACCGCCGTCATCAGACCTCCGAATACCGTCGTAATCGGGCCGCTCCCGGCGAAATCCGGACGGCGGCAGCACGGGATACCGCCGTCATCGTGGTGCTGAGCGCGGCGGTGGTCGTGGGGTGGGTGGTCAGACGAGGCGGAGCTCTTCTTGGGAGCGGCCTGCCGTGTAGGCATCGGTGTTGAAGCGGTCGTTCAGGGGTGCTGTGCCGTAGAGGGTCCAGCGCAGGATCGCGGGCCAGGGGCCGTAGCCGGAGTCGGTGTTGAGGTGACCGCCGTCGAGGATGACGTCCATCTCGACCTGCAGGTCCTCGGCCAGGGCGTGGGCGCGGCGCATCGGCAGGTAGGCGTCCCCGGTGCCGACGACCAGGCGGGTCATGCCCGCCGCGCGGCGCAGCGACGTCGCATCAGCCGGGTACGGGGTGATGTCGCGGGAGTCCGGGTGGTCCCACTCGGTGTCCGGCGGGGCCACCAGCAGGACGCGGTCCGCGCTGCGGTGCTCGGGACCCACGCCGGCGGCGTGGTGCAGCCACAGCGCCGCTCCGCACGAGTGCGCGGCCACCACCAGCTCCGCCTCCGGCGGCACCGCGGCGAGCTCCTCCCGCAGCGCGGGCAGCCAGCGCCGCAGGTCGGGGCGGTCGGGGTCCGGCAGCAGCGGCGCGTGGACCTCGACGTCGTGGTCCCGGAGCTGCCCGGCCAGCCACTGCTGCCAGTGCCACGGACCAGCACCGGTCATCCCGTGGACCAGCAGAACGTGCATCTCGCTCATGGCAGGCACTCCCGGACTCGTCGTCGCCACCCCATCCAATATCAACTATTCACCGCGGCACCGCAGAACGCGGCATCGGGTGCCCGCGAACTGACCGGAATGACCGGGTCGGGTGACGGGCCGCTAAAACGCCCCGTGCCGAGACCGGCACGGGGCGTTCGCGAAATGACGGATCAGGCGGACTTCTCGCGGCGCTCCCGGCGCGATGCCTGACGGGCCACGATCGTCGGGTTGACGTTCTCCCGCACGGTCTGCTCGGTGATCACGACCTTCGCCACGTCCGAGCGGCTCGGGATGTCGTACATGACCGGCAGCAGGACCTCCTCCAGGATCGCGCGCAGACCGCGCGCCCCGGTGCCCCGCAGGATCGCCTGGTCGGCGATGGCCTCCAGCGCGGTCTTGGTGAACTCCAGCTCCACGTTGTCCATCTCGAACAACCGCTTGTACTGCTTCACCAGCGCGTTGCGCGGCTCGGTGAGGATCTGCACCAGCGACGCCTTGTCGAGGTTCGTCACGCTGGCCACCGTGGGCAGCCGGCCGATGAACTCCGGGATCAGGCCGTACTTGATCAGGTCCTCGGGCATCACGTCGGAGAAGTGGTCCGCGGTGTCGATCTCGGACTTCGAGCGCAGCTCCGCACCGAACCCGACGCTGTGCTTGCCGACGCGCTCCTCGACGATCTTCTCCAGCCCGGCGAACGCGCCGGCCACGATGAACAGCACGTTCGTCGTGTCGATCTGGATGAACTCCTGGTGAGGGTGCTTGCGACCGCCCTGCGGCGGCACGCTCGCGGTGGTGCCCTCCAGGATCTTCAGCAGCGCCTGCTGCACGCCCTCACCGGAGACGTCGCGCGTGATCGACGGGTTCTCGCTCTTGCGAGCGATCTTGTCGACCTCGTCGATGTAGATGATGCCGGTCTCGGCGCGCTTGACGTCGTAGTCGGCGGCCTGGATCAGCTTGAGCAGGATGTTCTCGACATCCTCGCCCACGTACCCGGCTTCGGTCAGCGCCGTGGCGTCGGCGATCGCGAAGGGCACGTTGAGCATCTTGGCCAGCGTCTGCGCCAGGTAGGTCTTGCCGCAGCCGGTCGGACCGAGCATCAGAATGTTGGACTTGGCCAGCTCGACGGCCTCTTCACCACGCGCCTCACGCCGCTCACCGGCCTGGATGCGCTTGTAGTGGTTGTAGACCGCGACCGAGAGGTTGCGCTTCGCCGGGTCCTGCCCGATGACGTACTGGTCGAGGAACTCGTGGATCTCCGCCGGCTTGGGCAGCTCGTCGAGCTTGACCTCGCCGGCCTCGGCCAGCTCCTCTTCGATGATCTCGTTGCAGAGATCGATGCACTCATCGCAGATGTACACGCCGGGGCCGGCGATGAGCTTCTTCACCTGCTTTTGGCTCTTCCCGCAGAAGGAG
This sequence comes from Saccharopolyspora karakumensis, assembly GCF_004349225.1. NCBI lineage: Bacteria > Bacillati > Actinomycetota > Actinomycetes > Pseudonocardiales > Pseudonocardiaceae > Saccharopolyspora > Saccharopolyspora karakumensis. Next base: position 42,555 of record NZ_SMLA01000003.1, on the reverse strand, counting down.
CACTTCAGCAGGTCGCCGCCGTCACCGATACGTGCCATGACCGCTGACCCCGTCCCCTCCGGCGCGCCCTCCGAGTAGCGCGCCTGACCGTATGTGCCTCCGACGGTACCTGTCGTTCCCCGAGTTCGGGGAGACTCACAGTGTCCGCCATCGCCGAGCGTGCTGTGACCAGCCTCGCGTTCGGCGTGTCGCGGTCCCGGCGGCCGGGCGCGGCGCCCGGTCCGCCTCAGGACCACCGACCGGAACTCACCCAGCCGGAACGTTTCCCGGGGACCCGGAGGCCCCCGGGAAACGCCTCGTCAGGACTGCTGAGCAGAGAGCTTCCGGTACGGAACCACCTCGTCGATGATGCCGTACTCCTTGGCCTGGTCGGCGGTGAGGATCTTGTCGCGGTCGACGTCCTCGTGCACCTGCTCCTTGGAGCGCTTGGTGTGCTTGGCCAGCGAGGACTCCATCAGATCGCGCATCCGCTGGACCTCGGCCGCCTGGATCTCCAGGTCGGAGACCTGACCGTAGATGCCCTCCACGGACGGCTGGTGGATCAGCACGCGGGAGTTCGGCAGCGCCTGGCGCTTGCCCTCGGTGCCCGCGGCCAGCAGCACCGCCGCCGCCGAGGCCGCCTGGCCCAGGCAGATGGTGCGCACGTCGGGACGCACGTACTGGATGGTGTCGTAGATGGCCATCATCGCGGTGAACGAGCCACCGGGGGAGTTGATGTACATCTGGATCTCGCGGTCCGGGTCGTCGGACTCCAGGAAGAGCAGCTGCGCCATGACGTCGTTGGCCGACGCGTCGTCGACCTGGACGCCGAGGAACACGATGCGCTCCTCGAACAGCTTGTTGTACGGGTTGGACTCCTTGACCCCGTACGCGGTGCGCTCGACGAACGACGGCAGCACGTACCGGGACTGAAGAGACTGGTAAGGGTTCACGACGGGTGACTCCTCGTAACTAGGTCCGGGTGCGGGAGGGGTGATCAGCTGGTCGGCAGGTTCGCCGCGCTCGCCACGTAGTCCACGAGTCCGTAGTCGCGGGCTTCCTCGGCGGTGAACCACCGGTCCCGGTCGAAGTCGGTCATGATCGTCTCGACGGACTTGCCCGTCTGACCGGCGATCAGGCCCGCCATCTCTTCCTTGTGCTTGGTGAACATCTTCGCCTGGATGGCGATGTCCGCCGCCGTACCACCGAGGCCCGCCGAGGGCTGGTGCATCATGATCCGCGCGTGCGGCAGCGCGAAGCGCTTGCCCTTGGCGCCCGCGGACAGCAGGAACTGGCCCATCGAGGCCGCCATGCCCATCGCGACCGTGGCCACGTCCGGCTTGATCAGTTCCATGGTGTCGTAGATCGCCATGCCCGCGGTGACCGAACCGCCCGGCGAGTTGATGTACAGCGAAATGTCGCGGTCCGGGTCCTCGGCCGCCAGCAGCAGCAGCTGCGAGCAGATCTGGTTCGAGATGTTCTCCTCGACCTGGGAGCCGAGGACGATGATCCGCTCCCGCAGCAGCCGCTCGTAAACCGAGTCGTTGAGCGAGAGTCCGTTCGTGCCCGTCCGCATGGACGGCGCCTGCGCGTCGGACGCCGGAACAGTCAGGTGCTGCGTCACGTCTCCCCTGCCTTCTCCCACAATGGGCCCTTGTCCACCCTGGTCAGTCGGGTCTTGCCGGAGCTCGTCGCGGTCCTTCCAAAGTGGACCCGACGAACCACCGGGTGTCCTCGGTGACCGCAGGTGATGTCCTGCTTCCCTACTCGGGTGATCCGCTACAACCGACCCTAACGAACGTGGACGGCACCAGCTTCCCAGTACCGCCCACGTTCGCTTAGAGCATGCATATCAAGTTGTTCGGCGAGAGCCGGGTCACTCCTTGGCGGACTCCGCCTTCGCGTCGGTGGCCTCGGCCTCAGCGGCCTCGCCCTCGACGACCTCGGGGGTCTCCTCGCCCTCCTGCGGGCCGAACAGCTCGTCCATGTCCAGCTCGTTGCCGGCCGAGTCGGTCACGGTGGCCTGGCGGACCACCGAGAACAGGGCCTTGCTGCGGCGGACGTCGGCGAACAGCGCGCCGATCTGGCCCGACTCCTGGGCCTGCTGGACGAACTGGTCCGGGCTCATGCCGAAGCGCTGCGCCTGGTAGATGATCCGCTGAGTCAGCTCCTCGTCGGAAACCGACACGCCCTCTTCATCGGCGATGGTGTCCAGCACCAGCTGGGTGCGGACGGCCTTCTCAGCCTCTTCGCGGGTCTCGGTGTCGAACTGCTCGCGGTTCTTGTCCTGCGTCTCGAGCCAAGCCTCGAAGGCCTTCTCGTCGTGGTCGAACGGGTGCACCGCGTCGTGCTGGCGCACCTCGATCTCCTGCTCGACGACCTTCTCCGGCAGCGGGACCTCGATGGTCTCCAGCAGCACGTCCAGGACCTTGTCCCGGGCCTGCATGCCCTGCTCCATCTTCTTGACCCGGCCCAGGCGCTCGCGCAGGTCGGCGATCAGCTCGTCGATCGTGTCGAACTCGCTGGCCATCTGCGCGAACTCGTCGTCGGCCTCCGGCAGCTGGCGCTCCTTGATGGAGTTCACCTTCACCGAGACCTCGGCGTCCTTGCCCGCGTACTCGCCCGCCACCAGCTTCGTGGTGAAGGTCTTGGTCTCGCCCTCGGTCGCGCCGATCACCGCGTCGTCGATGCCCTCGACGAGCTGACCCGAGCCGATCTCGTAGGACAAGCCGGAGGTCTGAGCGTCCTCGACCTCTTCACCGTCGACGGTGGCCGACAGGTCGATGCTGAGGAAGTCGCCCTCCTGCGCCGGGCGCTCGACGCCGGCCAGGGTGCCGAAACGAGCGCGCAGCGAGTCCAGCTGCTCGTTGACGTCCTCTTCCGCGACCTCGACGTCGTCAACGCTCACCGACAGCTCGCCGAAGGCGGGCACGGTGATCTCGGGGCGGACGTCGACCTCGGCGGTGAACGCGATCTCCGCGCCGTCCTCGATCTTGGTCACCTCGATGTCCGGGCGACCGAGGGTGCGCAGCTCGTCGCTGTTGACAGCCTCCAGGTACTTGGCCGGAACCGCCTCGTTGACGACCTCGTCGAGCACGGGCCCACGACCGATGCGGCTCTCCAGCACCCGCGCCGGGACCTTGCCCGGCCGGAAACCGGGGATGCGGACCTGCTGGGCGAGTGCCTTGTACGCGCGGTCGAAGTTCGGCTTGAGCTCGTCGAACGGCACCTCGACGTTGATCCGGACGCGCGTCGGGCTCAGGTGCTCGACGGTGCTCTTCACGTGGTCTCCTAGTGCGAACGTGCTTGATTCCCCGGCGCTGGCTTCAGGGCGCGGCCAAACACCACGTCCAATGCCGGGCTGACCACCGAGTCTATTGCTTCCCACCCGGGGACGGGGTCCGGGGTTGCGACAAAGGGGTCGGGCTGGGCCGCCGAGCCGCTCAGCGAACCGGCGGACCACCGAGATCCGTCGGCGTCGACGCCGTCACGATGCCCGCCGCCGGAGACGACGCGGGAGCGGAGGGCGGGCCGGGAACCCACAGGGAGATGGCGATCAGCGCCACCACGGCGGCGCACAGCACCGCGCACACCACGGCTGCCGACCGCTGAACGCCGGGCCCGGCCAGAATCGCATCACGCACGCAGGGGAAATCGGCCCGGTTCACCAGGTCGTTACCGGACCCGGTCACCCGTTGCGGTGTGAATCACTCCCGCGCGGGCTCGGCCGATGGGCGAAACCGGCCACTCGCGAAAGCTGCGAGCGGCCGGCCGACACGTCGGGGTGGCGGGATTTGAACCCACGACCCCTCGCACCCAAAGCGAGTGCGCTACCAACCTGCGCCACACCCCGTCCGACGTGCGACGCACCCGGGACGACCGGGTGCGTTGCGAAGAGCCTATCGCGACCGGTTAAGCTAGGGCACGCAAGGTCACCAACGGATCGCGGCAACCCCGCGAGGACCAGGTGAAACCGGCACGCGGGCGTAGCTCAATGGTAGAGCCCCAGTCTTCCAAACTGGCTACGCGGGTTCGATTCCCGTCGCCCGCTCCGAACAGGGCGGAGATCCCGGTGAGCCCACCGGGATCTCCGCCCTTCGTCTTGCCCGCGCCCGGACGCGTGAGGCGGCTGTGGGCCTCCGAGGCCCCTGTGACCAGCCGGAAAAACCCGTTGGGCGTGGGCCGCCGGGTGGGGGATGCTGGAAGCGAATCCGATTCGAGCAGGGGGTTGCGTGCGGCGGCTCGAGTACAAGTGGCTGGTCGGCATCACATTCGTGCTGGCGCTGATCATGCAGATCCTGGACGTCACGATCCTCAACGTGGCGCTGGCCACGCTGGGGCGTGAGTTCCAGGCCGAGCCCGCCCAGCTCCAGTGGGTGCTGACCGGTTACATGATCAGCCTCGCGGTCTTCATCCCCTCGTCCGGCTGGATCGCCGACCGCTTCGGCAGCAAGAAGACCTTCCAGGCCGCGGTGATCATCTTCACCCTCGCCTCGATGCTGTGCGGGATGGCGATGTCGATGGAGATGCTGGTCGGCTCCCGCATCCTCCAGGGCGTCGGCGGCGGCATGCTCGTCCCGGTCGGGCAGGCGATGATGTTCCGCGCCTTCCCCGCCCACGAGCGCGCGAAGGCCGGAGCGGTGCTGGCCATCCCGATCACCGTCGCGCCGATGCTCGGCCCGCTGCTCGGCGGCGTGCTCGTCGAGTACGCGAGCTGGCGGTGGATCTTCTTCATCAACCTGCCGGTCGGGGCGCTCGCGCTGCTGTTCACGATCCTGTTCCTCGAGGAGGAGTCGACCCGCGACCCCGGCCGCTTCGACGTGCCCGGCTTCGTGCTCGCGGGCGCGGGCCTGGCCACGCTGCTCGTCGGGCTTGACCAGGGTTCGCAGATCGGCTGGACCTCGCCCGCGGTGTGGCTGAGCCTCGCCGCGTCGGTGCTGCTCATCGGCGGTCTCGTGTGGCGGGAGCTCACCGCGACCTCGCCGATGCTGGACCTGCGACTGCTCGCCAACCGCCTGTTCGGCACCGGCAACCTGCTGCTGCTGTGCATGACCGGCGCGATGTTCGGCGTGCTGTTCCTCATCCCGCTCTACCTGCAGACGCTGCGCGGCGTGTCGCCGATGTTCACGGGGCTGACGCTGATGCCCCAGGCCATCGCGATGCTGGCCACGACGCAGGTGGTCAGCCGGGCTTACGGGCGCATCGGCCCGAAGCGGCTGGTCATCGCCGGGTTCGTCGTCCAGCTGTTCATCGGCGGCCTGCTGCAGCTGCAGAACCTGAGCACCCCGCTGTGGGTCCTGGCCTTGATGCTGGCCACCCAGGGCGTGGCGATGGGCCTGCTCATGACACCGGTGCAGACGGCGACCTTCGCCGCCATCTCCGGCCCGGCGATGGGCATGGCCAGCTCGATGTTCAACGTCACCCGCCAGGTCGCCACGGCGCTGGGCACCGCGGTCGTGGCGACCGTGCTCACGGTGCTCATGCAGCACGGCGAATCCACTGTGGACCCCACCGTGCCTGCGATGGTGGCGGACGCTCAGATGAGCGCCTTCCACGGCGCGTTCCTGGTCTCGGTGGTCTTCGCGGTGCTGGGTATTGTGCTGGCATTGCGGGTGCGCGACGCCGATGCCGCGGCCACTCTCGACCGCCCGAAAGCCGCAGCACGGCAGGGTGAACCCGAGCCGTCGGAACCGTGAGATAGGTCAAGCGCGCCCCACTTCCGGACACGTCCGGGCACTATGTGAGGGGTGACCGACATGCCACATGCCGATCAGGTTCGCAATCACACGCGCTGGCGCACCGACTGGCACGCGGGCCGCACCGGATACGCCTGGGTGCTGCCGCTGGCCGATCAAGCCGGCCTGCGCAAACTGGTCAACGACTACCAGTACGCGCTGCGCGATCTGCCCGGTTTCGACCTGGTCCCGCTGGAATGGATGCACATCCTGGTGCAGGAGATCGGCTTCACCGACGAGGTGAACTCCTCCCGCATCGAACCGCTGCTGGAGGCCGCCCGCCCGAAGCTCGCCGGGGTCCTGCCGCTGACGCTGGCGTTCCACCACGCCGTCGTGCTGCCCGAGTCGCTGTCGCTGCCCGCCGAGCCGCAGTCCAGCGTGCTCGACCTGCGCGCGGCCGTCCGCGAGGCCACCTCCGAGGTGCTGGGCGCGGACGCCGTCCCGTCGGAACCCGAGGACATCGACAAGCACGTGAGCCTCGCCCACTCCACCACCGACGGCCCGGCGATCTTCGCCATCGCGACCCTGCAGGCCACCATCGTCGAGTCGGCCACCGCGAAGGTCTCGGCGTTGTCGCTGGTCAAGATGAGCCGCGACCACTCCAGCACCGAGTGGGAGACGATCGCCGAGGTCCCGCTCGGCGGCTGAAAACCGGTCGCTTCGCGATCGTCGGCGCTGTACCAATGCTTCATGGGGAATCTTGAAGCGAGGAAGCCGGACGCCGGCGAGCTGGACGAGTTCGTGGCGGTGTTCGCGGCCGCGTTCCTGGAGGACGCGGAGGAGGACCTGGCCCGGTTCCGGCCGGCGATGCCGTTCGTCACGGCTCTGGGGGCCTTCGACGGCTCGGAGATGATCGGGGCCGCCGGTCACTACAGCACCGCGATCACGCTTCCCGGCGGGCGCACGTCACCGCTGGGCGGGGTCACGCTCGTGGGCGTCAAGCCGGGGCACCGCCGCCGCGGCGTGCTGACCTCGCTGATGCGCGCGCAGCTCGACGACCTGCGCGGATCAGGCGTCGCGCTGGCCGCGCTGTACGCCTCCGAGGGTGGCATCTACGGCCGCTACGGCTACGGCGCGGCGACCTTCGAGAACCACCTCACCCTGCCCTCCGGCGCCCGGTTCCGCCCCGACGTCGAGGTCGACGAGCGCCCGGTGCGCGAGGTCGACCGCGACAGCGCGCTGCCGGTCATCCACGAGCAGCACGCGCGCATCGCCGCGAGCAGGATCGGGTGGATCGAGCGCGGCGACGGGGCGTGGGAGGCGCTGGAGCTGATGCGCCAATCCCGCGACGGAGGCGCCTCGTCCCGCTACGCGCTGCACCCCGAGGGACACGTGATCTACCGGCCACAGCGGAAGTGGACCGAACGCGGCCCGGACTACCAGCTGGAGATCACCCACCTGATGGCCGAGACCCCGCAGGCCTACGCCGCGCTGTGGCGGTACCTGCTGGAGTTCGCGCTGGTCCGCGAGGTGCGGTGGCGCAAGGCCGCAGCCGACGAGCCGATCGTTCGGATGCTGGCCGACCCCCGCGCCGCCGAGCAGAGCATCGTCGACGGGCTGTGGCTCCGGCTGGTCGACGTGCCCGCCGCGCTGGCAGCCCGCGAAACGGGCTCGGACGTCGTCGTGGAGGTCAACGACTCGTTCTGCGACTGGAACAACGGCCGCCGGCGGCTCGACGGCGGAACCACCACGGCCCCGGCTCAGCTGGCGCTGGACGTCGCCGACCTGGCCGCCGCGTACCTGGGCGGCAGCACGCTGCACCAGCTCGCCGCCGCGGGGCGGGTCCGCGAGCTGGAGCCGGGAGCGCTGAGCGCCGCGTCGCGCGCACTGGCCACCGACCACGCTCCGAGCTGCCCGGACGCCTTCTAGCGCCCTCCTCACGCGGGTACCGTCGGAGGTATCGGTCCCCGGGGAGGCAGGGATGACCAGTGCACTCGTAGTCCTGCTGATCGTGCTCGTCGTGCTGGGCGCCGCCGTGTGGTGGTCCCGGCAGAAGATCCTGACCCGCCAGCGCCAGCAGCTGGAGGACGACAAGGCCGAGGCCCGCCGCTGGGTCGAGCGGCTGGGCGGTCAGGTCCTCAACCTCGTCGGCACCAACGAGGCCGCCAAGCAGGCCCTCGCCGACGCGTCCGAGCGGCACGGCGCCGCGCTCTCCCAGCTCGACCAGACCACGACCTCCACGCAGGCCAAGCTGACCTCGGAATCGGCGATGGAGGGGCTCTACTACGTGCGCGCCGCGCGCGTGGCGATGGACATGGACCCGGGGCCCGAGCTGCCCGCGCTGTCCGGTCAGCGCTACGCCGGTCGCGTCAGCGAGAACCGCGAGGTCGAGGTCGACGGCCAGGTGCAGATGGCCTCACCGGAGCCGAGCGAACGCACCCCGCACTACTACCCGGGCGGCACGGTGGCCGGAAAACCCGTCCCGCAGGGCTGGTACAGCGACCCGTGGTGGAAGCCGGCGATGGCCGCGGGCATGTGGACCGCGGGCTCGTACGTGATGATGTCCGCGATGTTCGTGGGCATGACCAGCGTCCCGGCCGAGGCCGCCTACGCGGACGGTTTCGCCGACGGCTCAGCCGCAGGCCCCGGCGGGGACCCGGGCGCCGACAGCGGAGGCATGGACGGGTTCGACGGCTTCGACTTCGGCGGCTTCGGCTTCTGAACCCCTCACCCATGACGGCCCAGGTTCTCTTCCTTGAGAACATCGTTGCAGGTGAGGCAGGCGGGGGACAGAATCCAGTCGAGCTCGCTGGGCTGGGCGAGGGCGACGCGCTCACCACACGCTGAGAGATCGGCGCGCTTGCCGTCCCAACGAGCTCCTCGGAAGGCGTGACGTACTCCGCCGGTCCGCTCACGATTCGATACCGGCAGCCAGTAGTGCCGTTCCGATCGCGACCCGATTCGCGCTGAGCCGTCAGCAGGGTTGTCGCTGTTCATGGTCACCACGTCGTCATCGCCCTCCGTTGAGCGGAGGCCATGCACATCATGCGCATGGCACGCGCATGGTCCGCATGCGTTCAGCGGGCGGCGAGCGTGGTGAGCAGGTCTTCGAGGCTGTGGGGTGCGCGGAGCCTTCTCGCCGTGGTGGCGGCGTCGCTCTGCCTGGCCAGGTGAAGCGCCTCCAGGTTGAGCGCTCGGGCCTTCTCGTGCTGCATGGCGTCGAAGGCGAGCCATCCGGCGACTTCCCCGAGTTCCTCGATGGTGGCGGTGACGTCGGTTTCGAGCGCGGCCGGGTACTTCCCGGCTGCCAGCCGCGCGGACGCGATCCGGAACATGCGGTTCACCATCGGGACGAGTTCCGCAACCCCGTACCGCCCGTCCAGCTGCACCAGGTGCGCGATGCTCGCGCGCAGTTGATCAACGTAGTCACCGGTCACAGGATCGTCGCTGAGCGGAAGCAGTGCTGGTGCAGACGGGAAGGCATTGCGGACGAGGTCTCCGCCGACGTCCAACACCTCATCCAGGCGCTCGACCGCGTCCCGAGCGGGGACTGCGCGGTCGTTCTCCCAACGGGACACGGCCGATTGGTCGACGTGGACGCGCTCGGCGAGTTGCGGCTGCGTCAGGCCCGACGCCGCGCGGTGCCGCCGCAGCATCCGTCCGAACGACTCGTCGGTCATGGGTACCGCACCTCCCGCCGGAGAACTCGCCCTGTGCGGGCGCGTGATCCAGATTGCCGAGCGCGTGGGGCCGACGTTTCGGTTGAGCCGCTGGTCATCCGAGTTGGCAGGTGGGGCACCAGTAGAGCTTGCGGGCGGCGAGGTCGGTGGTGAGGACCTCGCCTCCGCAGATCAGGCAGGGCATTCCCGCGCGGCGGTAGACGTAGACCTCGCCGCCGTGGCGGTCCTGGCGCGGGGCCCGGCCGGTGGCTTCGGGGAGGTGCTCCGGTCGGACGGTGTCGATGCGGCCGACCTTGACACCGTCGGCCATGAGCTCCACCAGGTCGGCCCAGATGAGCTCCCAGCGCTGCCTGCCGAGGTCGCGGCCGGGGGTCATGGGCGGGATGCGGTGCCGGAACAGGACTTCGGCGCGGTAGACGTTGCCGACCCCGGCGAGGATCTTCTGATCCATCAGCAGGGCGGCGATGCTGGTGCGCGACTTCGAGATCCGAGCCCACGCCCGCTCCGGTTCCGCGTCGGTGCGCAGCGGGTCGGGTCCCAGCCGCTCGCGCACGGCGGCGACCTCGTCGGGGGTGAGCAGTTCGCACTTGGTGGGTCCGCGCAGGTCGGTGAAGTGCGTCGGGCCGACGATGCGCATCCGCACCTGTCCGCGCGGTTCGGCGATCGGGAGCTCGCTCTCGGTGAACGTGCCGTAGAGCCCGAGGTGGACGTGCACGACGCGGTCGCGGCCGTAGGAGTGGAACAGGTGCTTGCCGTGCGCCTCGGCCCGCTCGAACACGGCCCCGTCCAGCACCGACGCGCTGGAGGCGAAACGTCCCTGCGGACTGCTGACCCGAACCGCGGCGCCCGCGAACAGCTCGTGGTGCACCCCGGCGAGCCGGTGCAGCGTGTGGCCTTCCGGCAAAACCCGTCCTCCCGAACTCGTCGTGCGCGGGAGAAAAGTCAAGCACACGTCGTCGGAACGGCCTGCCAGGGGAGTCTCAGATGAGGACCCAGACCACGATCGATTCCAGCAGGTAGATCACCGTGCACCACAGGGCGATCCACAGACCCCGGCGGACCGGGCGCTCCACGTGGCGGAGGAAACCCGCGAGGAACGCGACCAGCACCACCGCGACCGCGCCGGCGATGAGCCACAGCCCCGCGCCCAACCCGCAGTCCGGCTCGGGGCAGGTCGAACCCGGGCCGCCGATCAGCACCGGGGACAGGGCGCTGTTGGCGAAGAACAGCACGCCGACTCCGAGGGCGGTCGCGAGCAGTGCTGTGAGGGCGGCGTAGAGACGCATCGTCGAAGTCTCCCAGAGATCATCCGGCGGTCGCACTAGGATCCACCCGGTGAGCAACGCGTGGATCGAGGTGGCGGAGCGGGTTTTCGCCCGCCGACACGCCGAACTCGACCTGACCACGGGTCTCGTCGTCGGCGACGAGGCCGCGCTGCTGATCGACACCCGGGGCGATCACCGCCAGGGCGCCGAACTCGCCGAGGCCGTCCGCCAGATCACTCGCGCACCTCTGCGCATCGCCCTCACCCACGGGCACTTCGACCACTGCTTCGGCACCGCGGCGTTCCTGCCCGCACCCGTCTGGGCCCACCACCGATGCCCGGAATTCCTCGGACGAACCGCCTCCGCTCAGCGCGAGCACTGGGTCGAGCACTACCGGGAGCAGGGCGACCCCGACACCGCCGACGCCCTCGCGGCCTCCACCCCGGCACCTCCTGACCACCTCGTCACGGCGACGGCGGAGCTGGACCTGGGCGGACGCGCGGTGCGCCTGCACCACCCCGGACTCGGACACACCGACCACGACCTGGTCGTCGAAGTCCCCGACACAGCGGTCGTCTTCGCCGGAGACCTCGTCGAGCAAGGCGCTCCCCCGGACTTCGAAGACGCCCACCCCCAGCACTGGCCCGCCGCGGTGGAAGCCCTGCTGGCCCTGAACCCCACCACCGTCGTCCCGGGCCACGGCACCCCCGTCACCCCGGACTTCGTGCGGGGCCAGCAGGCGGACCTGGCGCTCCTCGCCGAGGTGTGCCGAGGGCGGCTTCCGGCCGCGAGATCGCCCTTCCCGGACGACACCACCCGCATCGCACTAGGCCGTTCGGTTCAGTGAAATGCATCGTTCGGCCGCATTGTGCTGCACGGTGGCACCGATGCGCCGAGGCACACGTCAAACTGACCGGAGTTATCACATCCGCACTGCGCGTGCTGTTGAGCCGGGGGAAGGCTGGAGATGTCTGGACGGGACTTCGACGGGTCGAGCGAGGAGAAGGTCGCGCGGAACGCTGCGCTGCGGAACCAGATCGACGACATGCTCGACGATCTGCGCGAGCGCACCGCCGCTCTCCAGGAGAAGCAGGCCGCTGCCGCTCAGCAGACCTTCGAGGTTTCGTCCGATGACGGCATGGTCAACGTCCGGGTGGACGCGACGGGGACCGTGCAGGAAGTCCGCCTGTCGGACAAGGCGTTCGAGCGCACCAACCCGGAGAAGCTGGCGCGCAGCATCACCAGCGTGATCCGCGAAGCTTCCGGGACGGCGCAGCGACAGCTGCAGAGCACCTTCGCGGCGGAGGCCGATCTGTCGAACGTGCCGGAGGTTCCCGGGGTTCCGTCGTTGCAGGGCCTGCTCAACAGCGGACCGCTGGTCGAACCGCCGGATCCCGACGCCGAACGGGCGCGGCGTCGCAGCGAGGAGGCCCAATCCGGGCGGGCTGCAGCCGCGCCGCAGGTGCAGACCGGACCCGACGACTGGGACGACGACTGGGCGAGCAACCGCAGAGGGGGCCGCCGATGAGCGGGAAGATGCGGATGCAGCCCGAGGAGATCCGTTCGGGCGGCAAGAAGATCGGCGATTCCGGGGACGACCTGGATCAGGTCCTGAGCACCCTGAAGTCCTCTTTGGACGGTGAGGGTGAGTGCTGGGGCAACGATGAGGCCGGCCAGCAGTTCGGCGGCGACTACACCAAGGGCCGCGACAGCGTGCTGGACAGCCTGAAGAAGGTCGTCAAAGCGCTCGGCGACATCGACGACAACCTCAAAGCCACCGCCGACGACACCGAGTCCGGCGACGCCCAGTCCGCAGGCGGCATCGGCAAGGCCGGCTCGGACATGCCCCGGTAGGGAGTTGACTTCACTTGAGCATCGAGATGCCCGACGAGGTCAAATGGCTGCTGCCGATCGTCGTCGGACAATCCTGGCCCGAAGGTGACGAGGACGCCATGCGTCGGATGGCCGACGCGTGGCGCACCGCCGCCGAGGGCATCGACGGCGTCCGGAACTCCGCCAACGGTGGCGCGCAGCAGGTCAAGTCCGCGATGGAGGGCAAGACCGGCGAGGCCTTCACCAAGCTGTGGAAGGACATCGGCGACGGCGGCGAATCAGCGCTGCCGAAGCTCAAGGAGGCGTGCGAGAAGCTCGCCAAGTCGTGCGATGACGCGGCGCTGGACGTCGAGCACACCAAGCTGACCATCATCGCCTCGCTGATCGCGCTGGCGATCCAGATCGCCGCGATGCTCGCCGCCGCGCCGGTCACCTTCGGCGCCTCCACGGCCGGCATCGCCGCAGCTCAGGGCATCACCCGCGCGGTGGTGCTGCAGATCTTCAAGCAGCTTGTCTTCAGCATCCTCAAGAACGTCGCCATCGAGGTCGCCACCTCGGTCGCCATCGAGTTCGCGGTGCAGGGCACGCAGGTCGCCATGGGCAACCGCGACGGGCTCGACGGAGGCAAGTTCAAGGAAGCCGCGATCAGCGGGGCCATCGGCGGTGCCGTGGGCGGTGTCTTCGAGGGCGTCGGCAAGTCCGTCGGCAGGGGCGCCGGGGACGCCGTCGGCGACGCGGCCGGTGACGCAGCGGGCAACGCGGGCACCGCCGCCGGACGCGCGGCGGGCGACGCCGCGGGTGACGCCGCGGGTGACGCAGCGGGTGAGGCCGCTGAGAGCGCCGCGAAGTCCATCGGCAAGGAAGCGTTGAAGGAAGGCGCACTCGGGGCCGCCCAAGGAGCGGTCGGCAGCGTCGCCGAGCAGGCGATCATGGAAGGCAAGATCGACTGGGGTGACGTCGGCACCGGGGCGATGTCCGGCGGTGCCACCGGCGCCGGCATGGGCGGCCTCGGCGCGGGCAAGGAGCACTTCGGCGGAGGCGTCGACGTGCCCGACACCGACGGGGGTTCGTCGGGCACGGGTTCCTCGTCGGACTCCGGCGGGTCGTCTTCTTCCGACTCCGGGTCGTCCGCGTCCTCGTCCGATTCCGGCAGCTCCGGCTCGTCCTCGGACTCCGGCGGTTCGTCGTCGGATACGAGCAGTGCGTCTTCGTCGGATTCGGGGAGCTCGTCGTCCTCGGACTCCGGCTCGTCCGCGTCGTCCTCGGACACCTCGGGGTCGGGATCCTCCGATTCCGGCGCCTCGTCGGAGTCGAGTTCGCGCAGTTCGTCTCCGGGTTCGGGTTCTGACGGCTCTTCGTCCTCTGATTCGGGCACCTCCGCTTCCTCCTCGGACGGCGGGCCGTCGCGTTCCGACTCGTCGGACTCCAGCGGTTCGTCCGGCTCCTCCACCACGAGCACGTCGGATTCCTCGGACGGTTCCGGTTCCTCGGACCGCTCGTCCGGTGGCGCCGACTCGTCGTCCAGCGCGGCGGACAGCAACTCGTCGTCCGGTGGTTCGACGCCGGAGGCGCGTTCGGCATCTTCCGATTCACCGACCACGTCCGACAGCGGTTCTTCGAGCTCCGATGCCCGATCCACGTCGAGCGCGGACTCCCCGTCGTCCGGCGGCGATTCGGCCGCACCCTCCACTTCGGACACGAGCAGCTCGCCGTCCGGTGGCGACGGCGGTCCCGGCCGATCCGACGGTGGTGATTCGACGCCCTCTGCGGGGAGCAGCGACTCCGGTTCGCGCGAAGCCTCCGGCAGCGGAGGCACTTCCGGCGCGGGCATGGCGCATTCCGGCGGTGGCGGTGGCTCGTCACCGAGCTCGCAGTCGGGTGGTTCCGGCGGTTCTTTCAGCGGCACGCTGAACGGCGATCCCGACCGCTCGCCGAGCAGTCCGGCGAGCACGACCGCGTCGTCCAACGTGGACGCTCCGCCGGCTCCCGCGACCTCGGGCGCCCCGGCCGCGGCAGGCCCCGCACCTCGCGCCGACCAGCCTTCGGCGGGTGGCCCGGTGGGCGGCATGGCCGGTGGCGCTCCGGGCCCGACCGGCGGGGGCTCCACGCCTTCCGCAGGTGGTGGTCGTCCCGGTGGCAGCGGTGGCTGGACCGGCACCGCGGGCTCGCCGGGAGCCGCGGCACGCCCGACGGGCGGTGACGCAGGTCCGCGCCCGGACATCTCTCGCCCAACCCCCGCGCCCCGGGGACCGGCAACCCCGGACGCACCGTCGCGCCCGAACACCAGGCCGGACGGCGGTGTCCCGCAGCAGCGCACCCAGCAGGGCCCGAGCACCACTCCCCCACGCCCGGACTCCACGGCACCGCGCCCGGACACGCCGCAGCGTCCCGACGGCACGACACCACGCCCGGAAGGACCAGCTCAGCGGCCCAACGGGTCAACTCCGCAGGAGGCCGGCCGCTCCGACGGGACGAGCCCGGAGACCCAGCGCCCCGACGGCTCGGACCCGAACAGCCGCCGATCCGACGACTCCCACGGCAAGCCGGACGGCCCGGACCGCCACGACGGCGCCGATCAGCCCAAGGACGCCGACCCGGGCACGCCGGAGCGCCAGGAGCAGATCGACGCCGCCGAGGCCAACCGGCAGGAAACCCCGGCAGGCTCGTCGTTCCACGACGACCTCAACATGCGGGACCTGGCCAACCGCGTCCCGGACGACGGCGTCCACCACACCGTCGACGTCCACGCCTTACCCGACGGCCGCGTCCGCATCGGCGACAACACCTTCTCCGCGAAGGAGTTCGCCGACATGCTCCGCCGCGACCCCCACTTCGACGGCAGCAAGCCGGTCCGGCTCCTCTCCTGCGACGCGGGAACCAGCGGCCTGGCCCGAGACCTCGCCAACGAACTCGGCACCCCGGTCACCGCACCCCGCGGTCTCGCCTGGACCGACGGCAACGGCCGGGTCTTCGCCTCCGACATGGGCCCCGACGGCCGCCCGGGCTGGCCCCCGAACGGAGGCTGGGACACCCACAACCCCGACGGCACCACGACGTCAGCCAGCAACGACGGCTTCCACCCGACCAGGGACGGCGAAGACCCGGGCCAGAGGCCGGAGGACGCGGAGGCTCGTGGGAACGGCGACGGGGAGCGCACTCACGACGATGACGGCCGTCCGATCAAGAAGGTCGGAACGGACAGCCCGCTCGCTCCGAAGAAGGACGAGCAGTTCCCTGCAGATACGACAGACGCGAACGGCAACAGAGTCAAGCCCGATCTGGAACCCAACACCCGCTACGCGGTCACCGACAAAGATGGCAAGCATCGCGGGGAATTCATCACTGATAAAGACGGAAATATCAGAGAAGTGATCACGCACGCCGGCCGAAAGGGCGACTGGAACCCAGATCTACGCCGCCCAATCCATCCCGATGCCACGTACCGAATCGAATCGACGGTCGATGGCAAGAAGATGGAGTACACCTATCGCACCGATGACCGCGGGCGCACGGTCAGTGCTGAGGGAGAACTCCAGCACACCGGCTCCGACAAGAACCGTCGAATGGGAACGGACCAGAGCCAAACTGGCCACGAGGGACGCGATGAGTTCAAGGAGCACAACAAGAACGCGGTCGAGGAGTTCAAGGCCGAGCACGGCCGCGAGCCGAGTCAGGACGAAGTCGAGCTCTACCAGGAAGTCGGGTGGGACGGCGGCCACCTGATCGGGACGGAGTTCGGTGGCGCTGGCGAGTACGTGAACATGGTCCCGATGTTGCGCGACCTGAATCAGGCGCGCTCGGGAACAGATCACACGACAAACTACCGCAAGCTGGAAGAGCACCTGGGTGCACAGATTGAGGCGGGCAAAAAGGTAACCATGAATGTCGAGGTGAGCTACAAGGGCGACACCAAGACTCCACGCACCGTTGTCGTCAATTACACGGTCGACGGCATCCCGCAGCAGGCGGTTTTCCGAAACGTGCCCAATCCCAAGTAAGCGTGTTACCATCCCGCCAAAACCCACCCCGTCAACCCGGAACGGAAAGCAGCGATGACCAGCTCCGAAATGGGCCTTGAAGACCAGTCCGAGTTCATCCAGGAGGCTGTTCAAGGACTCGTCAGCAGAGCGCCGGAGGGATGGTCTGAGCTGACGTACACCTACCGTTCCACCGTCGGTTTCAGCAGTTCGGATCTCGAATTTCGCCTCGCGGACGGAAGCACGAAAGGTGGCACAGCTCCCGTCGCGGTTCTCGACGCGATGGACGATCTTCGGCGGGTGATGCACGAGCCGGGAAAGGGAACCTGGTTCACGGCGGTGGTTTCCGTCGACCGGTCGCTGAAGTACCGAACCAGTTTCGATTACGACTCAGAGCCGAAATTCGTCCCAGAGATCAACGCCGGCAGCTACCTCGACGACGTACGGCACTTCCCGCGCTCCGCTGAGAACACACCAGCTTGGCTAAAGCACAAGTTGGAAGAGGCGCAGAACGAATCTCACGAGGACGATCCTTCGTAACACCCCGCGATACGAAGGAGGGTGTGGAGTGGCGCGACTTCGACGTCGGCTGCTACGTGGCCCGGGTCAGCCGATCGCAGCAGCGGCAATCGAGAACGACAGCGGCTTGCGGCGGGACAGCGACGTCCCCGGTGGATAACATTCGCGTCGATCGGGCGGGAACGTCGAAGGACGATCGCATGATCACGACGTATCAGGAGCGTCCGTTCACCGGCGAAGTGGTCGACTTCGCCGAGGACGGGAGCACGGTCGAACTGACGAGCCTTGAGAACGGGATCGAGCACGGCCCCCAGTCAGAATGGTTCCCCGGCGGGCAGAAGCGGCTGGAAGGGCAGTGTGGTCACGGCAAAGCGGTCGGCGAATGGCGTGAACGGTTCTCGGCCGGCCAGCTCGCCAGGTACGAAGAAATCAACGAGTTCGGTGAGCTGGTGAAACGGCAGCGCTGGAGCGAGGCGGGCGAGCTGACCGAGGACTACGTCGGCTCACCACCCCGCCGCTAGGAGCGGACGCCGAGGCGGCGCTGCGAAGCCGAGGCGGCCGACTTCGACCAGTTGATCGGCCTGAACGAGGACGAGCTCGACAGCGAGCCGCACGGCCCGCCCGCGGCCGACTTGTGCACTTCCCCTCTCGCACGCCAACCGCCGTCCCACCTGGACCCTATTTCACCTCGGGAACGTCGTGGTGATCGGATTTCAGTGGAGATCGGGTACCTGGTTCCAGTGGAGATCGGGACTCTGAATCCCACTGAGATCCGGTCACCGCGTGCGCGGGGGCAAGGCCGTGCAGGGGGTGGGCTCTTCTCGGCCGGGGCTGCGGCTTGGGGTCAGGTGGACTGGCGGCCGAGGTGATCTGCGGTTCGGGTGGTTTCGGGGAGGCGGTAGTTCGGGGTCAGGCGGAGCACGAGGTCGCAGGCCGACTGGAGCGCGTAGCGATGGCCGATCGAGACGAAGACCGGTTTCACGCCTGTTCGGGTGCGCAGGGCTCTGCCCACCTCGTCGCCGTCCAAGTCGAGCGAGGTCCAGTCACCTCGCTGCTCGCCCGGTGGGTCGTAGTGGCCCATGGGGGTCTTGCCGACGCCGATCGCGGGCAGGTCGGTGAGGACGCCGAGGTGGCAGGCGAGGCCGAAGCGGCGGGGGTGGGCCAGGCCTTGGCCGTCGCAGACCAGGACGTCCGGGACGACCGCGAGATCCTGCAGCGCCCGGATCAGCGCGGGGGCCTCGCGGAAGGCGAACAGGCCTGGGACGTAGGGGAAATAGGCGCTGCCTCGGACCACAGCGCTGTCCACAACGGACAGATTGGACATGTCCAGGACCGTGACCGCGGCGACGATCTCGTCCGAGGACTCGCGGTAGTCCACGTCCAGCCCTGCGGCCGTGCGCACCTCGGCGGGCTCGCCGTCCGTGCGGACCAGAGGCCGCAGTCGCTCCTGGATGGCCACGGCTTCGGCCTCGGTCGTCGGCCAGTCGTGGAGGTCCCGCACCTCGATCACAACCGCGATCGTAGTCCTGTTGCAGGCGGTGAGGCTCAGCCGCCGAGGGCGGCGAGGACTCCGAGGCCGGTGCGGATCGGGTCGAGGACCAGCGGGAGGCCGGGGTCCTGGTCGGCGGTCTCGACCGCGGAGCAGCCGTTGACCACCGCGGTGACGCCGGCGTCGCGAGCCGCGATCAGGGCGGGGCGCATCGCGGCGGCCCAGCGGTCCGGGTCGGTGATGTCCTCCACGGCCAGGTCCAGGACGCTGACCTCGTGGAACGAGGAGTCCCAGCCGTAGGCGGTGACGCGGTCGCGGAGTTCGGCCGCGATCGCCTCGTTGCGGGTGATCGCGCCGATCCGGTGCCCGGCGGCGACCGCTGCTCCGATGGTCAGCCGCAGCAGGCCGAGGGCGGGCCTGCCGCCGAGCGTGCCGCCGTCAGCCGGGACGGCGGGGTCGAGCACGCAGTCCGGGAGGACCGCGTCGCCGTCCGGGGCTTCGGACAGGGCCTTCGCGACCAGGGCCTCCGACCGGCGGACGTCGCCGGCGGTGTTGAGGGCGCGGGGGCCGTCGGGGTGCAGGTCGGTCAGCACGACCTCGATCCCCACCGGGGAGAGCGCGTCGTACCTGGCCTGGCGGCGGGCCACCTCGGCCGGTCCGACGGTGATCGGGGTGACGGCGTGGATGAGCATGCGGTTCCTCCTCATCGGAAGCGGATCGCCGAACCGAGCGAGCGCAGCAGTTCTCCCGCGTCGGTCGCGCCCGGCAGCTCGGCGACGTGGTCCCGGATGGCCGCGACCGCCTCGTGGGCGCCGAGCAGGTCGCCCAGGACGCGGAGCCGGTCGTCGGCGGTGAAGGGCTGGAAATCCGCGTCGCCGACCGGGTTCGGGCGTTCCGCCACGACCCGGCCGCGAGCCGAGTCGACGGTGACCCGGACCGGGCGCTCGGCAGGCATCCGGGCGTCCAGGTCCGGCGCCGAGCGCACCACGACGCGGCGGGCGAGCTCCGCGGTGACCGGATCGGCCAGCGCTTCCTGCGACAGGTCGGCCGGGACGACGTGCCCTCGGCGCAACGCGGTCGCGACGACGAACGGCAGCGAGAACATCGCCGCCAGCGGCGTCGGCCACCTCGTGCGGTCCAGTTGCGCGCCGAGCGAGTGGATCTCGACCAGGACCTCCGCCGAGCCCTCGTCGACGTGGTCGCGCAACGACAGGGCCGCGTCGATGGCGGCGTGGGTGAACGAGCACGACGAGTGCTGCTTGAAGTAGCCGCCGAGGACCTCCCAGCGCTCCCCCAGGTCGCTGTCGAGCGCGGCCGGGTCGAGGGCGCCGAGCAGGTCCCCGAGCGAGTCCGCCGCGATGCCCGTCAGCTGCCCGGTCCTGGACGCCGCGAGCCGCGCTGCGGCCAGACCGGACTGGTTGGCCGCGCCGACCCAGGCGTCGCGCACCGGATTTCCGTCGAGCGCGGCCGAGAACGGCCCGGCGACGGGCAGGCCGCTGGCTGCGTCGATCGCCACCGCCGCGTCCTCGGGACGAAGCCCCAGGACGCGGGCGCAGCCCGCTCCAGCACCGGCGACGCCCCAGTTCCCGTGCGGGTGCGTGCCCGGCCGGAGCCGCGTCGCGCGGCCGAACCTGGCGGCGACTTCGTAGGCGGCGAGCAGCGCGCTGCACAGGTCCGCGCCCGTGGTCGTCGCTCGGGACGCCAGCGCGAGCACCGCCGGGAAGCCGTGCGCCGCCGGGTGACCGCCCGCGAGCCGGTGCCCGTCGTCGAGTTCGAGCCGGACCGATGCGGTGGCGTTCAGCCACGCGGCGGCGTCGACCGCCACCGCGCGGCCCGTCCCGAACAGCGGTGCCGTCCCGTCCGGTGCGTCCCACTGCTCGACCAGCGCCCGCTGCGCGGGTTCGCGCGAGCCGAGCGCGGTGACCGCGACCGCGTCGACGAGCACCGCCAGCACCCGTTCCCGGACCTCGGCCGGGACGTCGGACCAGCGCAGCTCGGCCACCCACTCGCCCAGCCGGCCGACCGCGCCCCGGACCGCGTCCTGCCGGGTTGCAGGCCCCGCGGTCACGCGCCCGCGACGGCGGTCGTGGTCTCGGGCGTGACCGCGCGTTCGCGCGGCACCAGCAGCATGAGCAGCGCACCGAGCACCGCCAGCCCGGCCATGACGAGGAAACCGCTGGTGAAGCTGCCCGTGCTGGACACGATGAAGCCCATCACCGAAGGTGCCACGATCCCGGACGCCGCGAAGGCCGCGTCGGCGAATCCCGCCGCGCTGCCCGGCTGGTCCGGAGCCGCGTCGATGGACGCGACCCACCAGATGCCGCCGGTGATGAACCCGAAGCCCACGCCCAGCGAGATCGAGATCAGGGCGACGGTCAGGGTCGGCGCGATCGCCAGCGGCACCAGCGAGCACCCGGCCAGCAGCAGCGCCACGCCCATCACCGCGAACCGGCTGCGGATCTTCGGACTGCGCCGGTAGACGCGGTCGACGACGACGCCACCGACCAGCGCGCCGACGATGCCGCACGCCCACGGAGCGATCGAGAACGCGCCCGCCTGCTTGACGCTGAGCCCGTACGCGCCGGACAGGAACGACGGCAGCCAGTACATGAAGCCCCAGAACATGAAGCCCCACGCGAAGTAGCCGCCCGCGACCACCCACAGGTTGCGGTTGGTCAGCAGCGGACGCCACCGCACCGACGCCCGGCCCGAACCGGCCTCCGCCTCCTGGTCCGAGGCGATCAGCGCCCGCTCGGCGGCGTTGACACGCGGCGACTCCTCCGGCAGGTCGCGCAGCAGCGCCATCGCCAGAACCGCCCACACCACGCCGAGGATCGCCAGCGTCCAGAACATGCCCTGCCAGCCGACGAGGTCCATCAGCCGGGTCAGCAGCGGCCCGGAGATCAGCAGGCTGCCCGAGACCGCGACGCCACCGCACAGGGCCAGGGCGACACCGCGTTCGCGGATCGGCAGCCAGCGGCTGACCGTCCTGGTCGCAGCCGGGAACGCCGGCGATTCACCGACGCCCAGCAGCAGGCGGATCACCAGCAGGCCCGCGAACGACCCGGCGACCGGGATCAGCGCCGTGGTCACCGAGAACAGCGCGACAGCGACCAGCAGCACCCGCTGGCAGCCGAAGCGGTCCACCAGCGGCCCCGACAGGAACGCCGCGACCATGTAGCCGACGGAGAAGACCGAGCTGATGATCCCGTACTGCGCGGTGGTGATCCCGAAGGCCTCCTCCAGCGGTTCTACCGCGTAGGACACCGCGCTCCGGTCGATGTAGTTGATGACGATGAGGCTGACGATCAGCCCCAGCGTCACGAAGCGGAACCGTGTTCTCATGTTGGTTTCCCTTGAATCGGCACTGCTTTCATGCGGGAGTTGGTCGTGGTGACGCGCACGTCAGCGGCCCGTCGGGCGGTGCAGGTAGGTGCCCCGCGGTTCGCCGAGGACCTCGCCGCCGTCGAAGATCCGCTGTCCTCGCAGGAACGTGGTCTCGACGGTCGAGCCGATCTCCATCCCGCGGAAGGGCGTGTACTCCTGGGTGGATTCCGAATCCGCCGGGTCCACCACGAAGGAGCGGTCCGGGTTCACCAGCGCGATGTCGGCGTCGAAGCCCGGCGCGATGTCGCCCTTGGTGGGCAGGCCGAGCCGCCGGGCGGGGTTGGTCGAGACGAGCTCGGCGACGGTCGACATCGACAGCCCGCGCTTGCGGCCCTCGCCGACGAGACCCGGCAGCAGGTACTCGGTCCCGCCGAAGCCGGACTTCGCCGCGAACACGTCGTCGTGGTCCTCGCCGAACTTCCTCTCCTCGCGGCAGCAGGCGTGGTCGGAGACGACCCAGCTGACGTCACCGGCGAGCAGGTGCTCCCACAGCTTCTCGACGTCGGCCCTCGGGCGCAGCGGCGGGTTGACCTTGCCGCCGACCCCGTCGGCGGTGGTCACGTCGGCGAGCAGGTGCCCGATGGTGACCTCGCGCCGGAAGTCCACGTGCGGGAAGGTCTTGGCCATCAGCATCGCGGCCTCCATCGCCTTGGCCGACGACAGGTGCAGCAGGTTGATGGTCGGCAGGCCCGTCTCGTGCGCGAGGTAGGAGGCGATGGCCACCGCCAGGCCCTCCGAGTGCGGCGGGCGCGAGGCGCTGTAGGCCTCCAGCCCGGACAGCTCGCCCTCCTCCTCGACCAGCCGCGTGTAGGCGGTCATGATCTCGGCGGTCTCGCAGTGCAGGGACAGCGAGATCTGGTCGGCGATGTCCGGATTCGCCTCGCGCGCGGCCTGGATGCCGCGCATGACGAACTCGAAGTGGGCGATGTCGTAGCGCTCGCCCTCGGGGATCATCAGGAAATCGCTCTGGTCGGTGGAGCGACCGTGCAGCCCGTGGCTCCCGTAGAACATGAAGATCTTGAACGAGGTCACGCCGTGATCGCGGACGAGAGCGGGGATCTCGTCGATGTGCGAGGCCTGCATGGGCGCGAGGTGGAAGGCGTAGTCCACGTAGGACCGCCCCTCGGCGGCGGCGAGCACCTCGGGGAACACCTCCGAGTACGGGCCGCCGCGGTTGAGGTAGTACTGACCGGTGCGCATGTAGGTCAGCGAGGTCGTCACCCCGCCCTGCGCGCACGCGCGGCTCTCGGTGGCCGTGTCGTCGGACAGCGGGTTGTAGATCCCCCAGTGCTGGTGGGCGTCGACGACGCCGGGGAACGCGAGCCGTCCGCGCCCCTCGTGCACCTCGGTGCCCTCCGGAACGGCCAGCCCGGGGCCGACCTCGGAGACGACGCCGCCGGTGACCGCGATGTCGGCGGCGACGGGCTCCCCGCCGCCGGGACGGACGACGCGCACGTCGCGGATGATCAGGTCGGGCTGGGTCATCTGGCACCTTCCGGAGTGAGGGAACGAGTGGTGGAGGCCGAGCGGGCGAGGTGCCCGGCCGCGAGGTAGGCGAGGCCCAGCGCGGGCAGCAGGCCGTTGCCGGCCAGGTAGCCGGCCGCGCCGTGGCCGGAGATGCCGGCGGCGGCACCGCCGGCGGCGTAGAGACCGGGGATCGGTTCCCCGGCGGTGTCGAGGACGCGCGCGTGCTCGTCGACGAGCACACCGCCCTGGGTGTGGAACAGGGCCGGGATGATCTCCACGGCTCGCAGCGGTGCGCGCAGCGGCGTCGCGGTGGTGCGGCCGAACCGGTCGGCCTGCTCCCCCGACGCGACCCGGGCCAGCGCGTCGAGCTCGGATCGCAGCGGCTCCGCCGGGACGCCGATCAGCTCCGCCAGCTCGGGCACCGAGTCCGCGCTGCGCACCGCGCCCGCCGCCAGGACGTCCTGGTAGTCGCCGAAGGATCGGCACAGCCCGTCGATGCGCTCGTCGAACACCAGCCATCCGCGCCCACCGGGACGGGCCGCGAGCGCGGCGGCGTATTCGGAGTAGCCGGTGGTCTCGTCGCCGAAGCGCCGTCCGCCGGTGTCGACGACGGCGCCGCCGTGCATCACCGCGGTCCAGGTCACGAGGGTCTGCGCGGACGCCGAGAGGGCGGCGTGACCCTGGTAGGCGTCCAGGAATCCGGTGGCCGCGCCGAGTTCACCGCCGATCCGCAGCGCGTCGCCGCGCGAGTGCTCGCCGCCGTGGTAGTGGGCACCGGCGATCTCGGGCAGGTGCGTCGCGACGAGCGCGGCGTCGGCGCCGTAGCCGTTGGTGGCCAGCAGCACCGCGCGAGTGCTGATCTCCTCGCGCCCGCCGTCCGGGGTTTCGACGACCGCGACCCCGCCGCCGTCATCTCCGGTGTCGACGGCGATCAGCCGGGCGGGAACCATCAGGTCGATCCGCTCGCTGCGGTCGACGGCCTCCAGCAGGTGGCGCAGCAGGGACGAGCCGTGCCTGCCGGGCAGGCTGTGCACCCTGCGCGCCGAGTGCCCGGGGTAGGCGAAGTCGGTGGGCAGCTCGATCGGCATCCCGACGTGGTCGGCGAGCCATTCGACGAGTTCGGCGCCGACGTGGGCCAGCGCCGAGGCGATCCGCACGTCGGCGGTCCCGCCGGTCTTGCGCTCGACGTCGGCGACGAAGAGCTCCGGCGAGTCGTCGATCCCCGCCGCGGCCTGGAACCGCGATCCGGGCCCGGGAATCATCGCGGTGGACATCGACGTGTTGTTGCCGCGGCGGAAGTTCGGGTCGGAGTCCACCACGAGCACGTCGAGACCGAGCTCGGCGGCCCGGATCGCGGCGGTCAGCCCGCCACCGGCACCCGCGACCACCAGGTCCACGTCGAACGTCATCGTTCCTCCTCATCCCAGCCGGGCAAATCGTTTCGCTAAGCGGAACAACGTGCCCGGCCGTTCGGTGAGGTCGATAACACCAGGTGGCCTGGATAAGTGCAATACTTGCGATGTAAATTCCTTGACACTCGCATCAGCGACCCACACTCTTGTTCCGTCCAGCGGTACAAGCATGAGCACGAGGAGGATCGCGTGTCGGAGTCGAGCGGCGGGACCGGGGCCACCGAGCGGGTGGCGGACGTCCTGCTGTTGTTCACCTACGGACCGCCCACCCTCGGCGTGAGCCGGGTGTCCCGGGAGCTGGGCCTGTCCAAGGCGGTCGTGCACCGCATTCTGCAGTCCCTGACCAGCCGGAACCTCATCGCCTACGACCCGGAGAGCCGCGAGTACCGGCTCGGGCCCGCGGCGGCGGCGCTGGGCAGCCGGGCGCTGCGCGACTCCGACCTGCGGGCGGCGGCCCTGCCGTTCCTGGCCGAGCTGCGCGACCGCCTGCACGAGACCGTCACGATCAGCGCGAAGGTGCACGGGGGCCGGGTCTACCTCGACCAGGTCGTCGGCAACCACGAGATCACCATGTCGGTGGAGCTCGGCAGGCGGTTCCCGCTGCACGCGGGCTCGTCCGGCAAGTGCATGCTCGCCCACTCCGACCCCGACGAGGTCGACCGGCTGCTGGCCGGCGAGCTCACCGCGCTCACCCCCGCCACCCCGACCGACCCGGACGCGCTGCGCGCCGAACTCGACCGGATCCGCGAGCGCGGCTACGCGGCCTCCGCCGGAGAGCGCCAGGGCGACGCCGGTTCGGTCGCCGTGCCCGTGTTCGGGCCCGGCGGGCTGGTCGGCGCGGTCTCGGTGTGCGGACCGCGCTTCCGGGTCACCGAGGAGTTCGTCGCCGCCACCGCGCCCGAACTGATCGAGACCGCCGACCGGATCACCGCTCGGCTCGGCGGCACCGCACCCGCGCGCGCCGTCCCCACTCCCACCGGAGGGATCCCATGACCCACGACCACCCGGCAGCGCTGGAAGGCCTGAAGGTCCTCGACGCCTCCACCCTGTTCGCGGGCCCTTTGGCCGCCACCCTGCTCGGCGACCACGGCGCCGAGGTGATCAAGATCGAGCACCCGCGCGGCGACCCCGCCCGCACCCACGGCGCGCAGAAGGACGGCGTCGGGCTCTGGTGGAAGATGCTGGCCCGCAACAAGCGGGCGATCACGCTGGTGCTGTCCACCCCGCGCGGGCGGGAGCTGTTCCTCGACCTCGCCGCCGACGCCGACGTGGTGATCGAGAACTTCCGTCCCGGAACGCTGGAGCGCTGGGGTCTCGGCTGGGAGGAGCTGTCCGCCCGCAACCCCCGGCTGGTGCTGGCGCGGGTGACCGGGTTCGGCCAGACCGGGCCGTACTCGAGCCGCCCCGGGTTCGGCACGCTCGCCGAGGCGATGAGCGGGTTCGCCGCCATGACCGGGGATCCCGACGGTCCGCCCACCCTGCCGCCGTTCGGGCTCGCCGACGGCGTCGCCGCGTTGACCACGGCGTTCGGCATCATGACCGCGCTGCGCGCCCGCGAGACCACCGGTCGCGGACAGGTCCTCGACACCGCGATCATCGAACCGCTGCTGCACCTGCTCGGACCGGGGCTGATCGCCTACGACCAGCTCGGCATCCTGCAGCCGCGCACCGGCAACCGCTCCACCAACAACGCCCCGCGCAACACCTACCAGTGCGCCGACGGCCAGTGGGTGGCCGTGTCCACCAGCGCCCACTCCATCGCCGAACGCGTGATGCGGCTGGTCGGGGCGCCCGAGCTGATCGACGAACCGTGGTTCGCCAGCGGCGCTAGCCGGGCCGAGCACGTCGAAGAGCTCGACGCGGCCGTCGGGTCCTGGATCGCCGCCCGCGACCGCGACGAGGTCGTCGAGGCCTTCGAGAAGGCCGAAGCGGCGGTGGCGCCGATCTACACCGCCGCCGACGTGCTCGCCGACCCGCACTTCAACGCCCTGGGCAGCATCGTGACGATCGACGACGACGAGCTGGGACCGGTCCGCTTCCAGAACACCCCGTTCCGGCTGTCGGAGACCCCCGGATCGGTCCGCACCACGGGCCCGAAGCTCGGCGCGCACACCGCCGAGGTCCTGGGCCGGCTCGGCGTCGACGCCGACGAACTGGAACAACTGCGGGCGCAGGGGGTCGTGTGACGCCCCTCGTGCCCTGGTCAACCGCACCTCAGGGGACCGTGATGCAACCCAGCCACCAGAAACCGCGAAACGCGGGTTCGCCCCCGGACGCAACCACCACCGAAGATCGCGGAGAGGCGGGCTGCGTGTGAGCGCCATCGGACTGGCCCGCAGCTGGCTCTACGTCCCCGGGCACCGCCCGGACCTCGTCGCCAAGGCCCTCGCGGGCCCAGCCGACGCGGTCGTCGTGGACCTGGAGGACTCGGTGCCGCCCGCGCACAAGCAGCGGGCGAGGGAGGTGGCCGTGGAGACCTGCGGTTCCCGGCCCGAGCAGGTCTGGGTCCGCGTCAACGGCGCGGGAACCGACTGGTCCGACGACGACGCCGCGGCGCTGGCCGGCAGCGGCGCCGCGGGCCTGCGGGTGCCCAAGGCCGAGGACCCCGCGGCCGTCGCCGCGCTGGCCGAGCGGACCGGTCTCGGGCTGCACCTGCTGATCGAGAGCGCCAGGGGGCTGCGCGAGGCGTTCGACCTCGCCGAATGCCACCCGCTGGTCGCCGGCGTCTCCCCCGGCGAAACGGATCTGGCCGCTGACCTGCGGATCCGCGACCGCCGTGAGCTGTCGTGGGCCCGCTCCCGCATCGTCGCCGCGAACCGCGCGGCCGGGCTGCCCAGCCCGATCGCCAGCGTCTGGACCGATCTGTCCGACCGCGCCGGGCTGGCCGAGGACAGCACCGCGATGCGCGACGCGGGGTTCTTCGGCCGCTCGGTGATCCACCCGGGCCAGATCGACCCGGTGCACCACGCCTTCACCCCGGACCGCGACGAGGTCGAGCAGGCCCGCGCTCTGCTCGACGCGCTCGACGTCGCGGGTGACTCCGCGGCCTGGGTCGACGACCGCGGTCGCTTCGTCGACCGTGCAGTCGTCGCCGGTGCCCGCTGGGTGATCGAGCTCGCCGACGCGCTCGACCACTCCTCGAACGATCACGACGAACCGGCCGGTGCGCGGCCGGGAAGGAGCAACTCGTGACCACCACCTCCGCAGGCCCCGACCTGCTCGACGCCGTCCGCGCCGGGACCCGGGTGATCGAGCTCGGACACCCGCTCTACACCGGGATGGCGGGCTCGCCGAACCACCCCGGGTTCCGGATGACGCTGGAGCGCCGGCACGGCGACGCGGTCCGCCCGGACGGCGGCTCGGCGTCCAACGAGGTCATCGTCACCGGCGGGCACACCGGCACCCACGTCGACGCGCTGGCCCACGTCAGCCACGACGGGCTGCTGCACGGCGGGGTCGACGCCGCCGAGGCCCAGCGCGGCGGCAAGCACACCGTGCACGGCGCGGAGACCATCCC
The DNA here is from genome assembly GCF_004349225.1 of Saccharopolyspora karakumensis. Classification (NCBI taxonomy): domain Bacteria; kingdom Bacillati; phylum Actinomycetota; class Actinomycetes; order Pseudonocardiales; family Pseudonocardiaceae; genus Saccharopolyspora; species Saccharopolyspora karakumensis. Next base: position 14,355 of record NZ_SMLA01000003.1, on the reverse strand, counting down.
GCCGATGGTCACCCGGGGCGTGTTCCTCGACGTCGCCGCCGCGCACGGGGTGGACGTCCTCGAACCCGGCTACGGCGTGACCGCCGACGACCTGGCGCGGGCCGCGGAACGAGCCGGGGCCGAGCCCGGTCCCGGCGACATCGCCGTGGTCCGCACCGGCTGGGGCCGCCTGTTCGGCGACCCGCAGGCCTACGTCGGCAAGGAGACCGGCGTTCCCGGCATGACCGTGGACGGCGCGCACTGGCTGGCCGAGCGGCGGATCGTCGCGACCGGCTCGGACACCACCGCCTACGAGCAGATCCCGGCGGGCGCCGGGCACCGGGTGCTGCCGGTGCACCGCGTGCTGCTGGTCGACAGCGGCATCCACATCGTCGAGCACATGGCCTGCGAAGACGCCTCCGAAGCCGACCTCGGCGAGTTCCTCGCGGTGTTCGCGCCGCTGCGGATCGTCGGCGCCACCGGAGCCCCGGTCCGCCCGCTGGCGGTGGTCCCGGCATGAGCACCCCCGCGCAGCGGATCGGCGAGGTCGGCGCGAAGTTGATCGCCGACGGCGTCGACGACCGGCTGGCCGACGACCTGGTCCGGCGGATCGTGGACGTCGTCGGCAACTCCCTCGCCGCCACCCGCGAGGAACCGGCTCGCATCGCTGGCGCGGTCGCCACCGAGTGGGGCGGCGCGCCGCAGGCGACCGGGATCGGCCTGGCACAACGACTTCCGGCACCGTCGGCGGCGCTGGTCAACGGCACGCTGGCGCACAGCCTGGACTTCGACGACACGCACCTGCCGTCGGTGCTGCATCCCTCGGCGGCCGTCGTCCCCGCGGCGCTGGCCACCGCCGAGCGCACCGGCGCCGGCGGGAAGGCGCTGCTGGCCGCGGCGGCGATGGGCATCGAGGTGACATGCCGGCTGGGCATGGCGGGGTACGACGAGGAGCTGGGCAACTCGGTGTTCTTCGAGCACGGCCAGCACGCGACCGCGATCTGCGGCGCCGTGGGCGCGGCCGTCGCCTCGGGGATGTTGCAGGGGCTCGACGCCGACCAGCTGACCTCGGTCATCGGCATCGCCGCGAGCATGGGAGCCGGGGTCATCGAGGCCAACCGCACCGGCGGCACGATCAAGCGGGTGCACTGCGGCTGGGCCGCGCACGCGGGCGTGGCCGCCGCCGACCTGGCGCGGCACGGCCTGACCGGGCCGCCGACGGTCGTGGAGGGCCGCTTCGGCTTCCTGCGCGCGTTCTGCGGTGAGCGGACGCACCCGGAGCGGGTCACCGACGGTCTCGGCGAGCGGTGGGAGACGCCCGGGGTGTTCTTCAAGCCCTACCCGTGCAACCACTTCACGCACGCGGGCGTGGACGCGGCGCTGCGGTTGCGCGAGCGCGGGGTGACGGCCGACCAGGTCCGCGAGCTGGTGCTCGGGGTTCCCGCCCCCGTGCTGCGCACGATCGCCGAGCCCGCCGAGGAGAAGCGGCGTCCCCGTTCCGGGTACCACGCGGCGTTCTCCGGGCCCTACACCGTGGCGGCGGCGCTGCTCGGTGGCGGCGGGCTGGGGGTGTTCCACGAGGACTTCACCGACGCCGCCGCGGCGGATCCCGCGCGGCTGGACCTCGCCGGGCGGGTGCGCGTCGTCGCCGACGAGGAGGCGACGGCCGGGTTCCCGCGCCAGTTCCCCGCGGTGCTCACCGCCGAGCTCGCCGACGGCACGACGGTGACCGAGCGCGTCCGGGAGAACCGGGGCGGGCCGCAGCGACCGCTGTCGGCCGACGAGCTCGCCGCCAAGTTCACCGGCAACGCCGAGCGGGCCGTGGGAGCGGACCGAGCCGCCGAGATCGTCTCGTCGCTGTGGGACCTGCGCGACGACCGCCCGGTCGCCGAGGTCATGTCCGGCTTGCAGCGGACCTGATCCGATCCCGGGGCCGAAGTCGTCTTGCGGACGGCTTCGGCCTCTGTGGACGGTCGTGAACCGTGATGACCGGGAAAAACCGGCCGCAACGCATCGCCGCAGGTCAGAGCACGCTCCCGGGAAATACTGGGGATGATCGGAATTTTCCCGGAAGTGGTGGATCAGTAGTCGAACTGCGGGCTTTCGGTGCGGCTGCGCTTGAGCTCGAAGAAGTACGGGTAGCTGGCCATCGCGACCGCGCCGTCGAAGATCTTCGCGGCCTCCTCGCCCTTGGGGACGCGGGTGATCACCGGGCCGAAGAAGGCGACGCCGTCGACGTGCAGGGTGGGCGTGCCCACCTCGTCACCGACCGGGTCCATGCCCGCGTGGTGGCTGGCGCGCAGCTCCTCGTCGTACTCGGTGCTGGTCGCGGCCTCGGCGAGCTCGGCGGGCAGGCCGACCTCGGCCAGGGCGCCCTCGATGGCCTCGGTGAAGTCCTTGATCCCCTGGTCGTGGATGCGGGTGCCCAGGGCCGTGTACAGCGGCGCCAGGACCTCGTCGCCGTGGTGCTTGGCCGCGGCGATGCAGACGCGCACCGGTCCCCAGCCGCGCTCCATCAGGTCGAGGTACTCCTCGGGCAGGTCACGCCCCTCGTTGAGCACCGACAGGCTCATGACCCGGAAGTTCAGGTCGATGTCGCGAACCTTGTCGACCTCCAGGATCCAGCGCGAGGAAACCCAGGCGAACGGGCACAGCGGGTCGAAGTAGAAGTCCACCCGTGGGCGGGCAGCGGTGGTCATCCGTGCCTCCATCAGTCGAAATCGTCCAGGTGCCTGCGCGCGGCACCACGTCTAGGAGTAGTAACCCCGGTACGGCCGTTTGTCTTCCCGATCAGACCGACACGCCGATGATCGCGGAGGTGCCTGCCCGGCAGCGCGCCTCCGCCCGGACGTGATTTGATGCCTGCGCCGGGCATCCAACCGGCCGTGATCCATCCCCTACGAACTACGAGGTGATCCGTGGCACCGCCGAACCTCACCCGCGAACAGGCCGAGCAGCGCGCCGCGTTGCTGGAGGTCCAGTCCTATGTGATCGAACTGGACCTCTCCGCCGGCGCGGGCGGTGTGGAAGTGGAGACCTTCGGCTCCACGACCACGGTTCGCTTCCGCAGCAACCAGACCGGCGCCGACGCCTGGATCGACCTGGTGGCCGACAAGGTGCACGGCGCGGTGCTCAACGGTGTCGAGCTCGACGTCTCCGACTACGACGAGTCCACCGGAATCCGCCTGCCGGATCTGGCCGCCGAGAACGAGCTCGTGGTGCGCGCCGACTGCGCCTACACCAACACCGGCGAAGGTCTGCACCGCTTCATCGACCCGGTCGACGGCGCGGTCTACCTCTACAGCCAGTTCGAAACCGCCGACGCGAAGCGGATGTTCACCTGCTTCGACCAGCCCGACCTGAAGGCCACCTACCAGATCACGGTGGACGCCCCGGGCGACTGGAAGGTCATCTCCAACGCCGCCGGCCAGATCACCGAGACCGGTGCGGGCAAGCGCCACACCTTCGACACCACCAAGCCGATGTCCACCTACCTGGTGGCGCTGGTGGCCGGTCCCTACGCCGAGTGGCGCGACACCTTCCCGGGCGAGGACGGGCAGGAGGCGATCCCGCTGGGCATCTACTGCCGCGCCTCGCTGGCCGAGCACCTCGACGCCGAGCGCCTGTTCACCGAGACCAAGCAGGGATTCGGCTTCTACCACAAGGCTTTCGGAGTCCCCTACCCGTTCGGCAAGTACGACCAGTGCTTCGTGCCGGAGTTCAACGCGGGCGCGATGGAGAACGCCGGCTGCGTGACCTTCCTCGAGGACTACGTGTTCCGGTCGAAGGTCACCGGCTACCTCTACGAGCGCCGCGCCGAGACCGTGCTGCACGAGATGGCGCACATGTGGTTCGGCGACCTGGTCACCATGCGCTGGTGGAACGACCTGTGGCTCAACGAGTCCTTCGCGACCTGGGCCAGCGTCCTCGCGCAGGTCGGCGCGACCGAGTACGACGCCGCCTGGACGACCTTCGCGAGCGTCGAGAAGTCCTGGGCCTACCGCCAGGACCAGCTGCCCTCCACCCACCCGGTGGCCGCCGACATCCCGGACCTGCAGGCCGTGGAGGTCAACTTCGACGGCATCACCTACGCCAAGGGCGCCTCGGTGCTCAAGCAGCTGGTGGCCTACGTCGGTCTGGACAACTTCCTGGCCGGGCTGCGGGTCTACTTCGACCGCCACGCGTGGAGCAACGCCACCCTCGACGACCTGCTCAAGGCGCTGGAGGGGGCGTCCGGCCGGGACCTGTCCTGGTGGAGCGCGCAGTGGCTGGAGACCACCGGCCTGAACATGCTGCGCCCGCGCTTCAGCACCGACGACGAGGGCCGGTTCACCCAGTTCTCCGTGGTGCAGAACGGCGCCCGGCCCGGTGCCGGTGAGCTGCGCACGCACCGCCTGGCGATCGGCGTCTACGACGACGAGGGCGGCAAGCTGGTGCGCAAGCACCGCGTCGAGCTCGACGTCACCGGCGAGGTCACCGAGGTCCCGGACCTGGTCGGCGTGCACCGCGGGAAGCTCGTGCTGGTCAACGACGACGACCTGACCTACTGCTCGCTGCGCTTCGACCCCGAGTCGCTGGCCACCCTGGTGGACCGGATCGGCGACATCGACGAGTCGCTGCCGCGCGCGCTGTGCTGGTCGACGGCGTGGGAGATGACCCGCGAGGCCGAGCTGAAGGCCCGCGACTTCGTGACCCTGGTGCTGGGCGCCTCGGCCGAAGGCGGCATCGGCGCGGAGAGCCAGATCGGCGTGGTCCAGCGGGTCCTGCTGCAGACGCAGACCGCGCTGAACTCCTACGTCGACCCGTCGTGGCAGGCCGAGGGCTGGCGGCGGTTCAGCTCGCGGCTGTTCGAGCTGGCCCGCGCGGCCAAGCCGGGCTCGGACCACCAGCTGGCGTTCGTCAACTCGCTGGCCGGTTCGGTGCTGGCCGACGAGCAGGTCGGCGAGCTGCGCGGCTGGCTCGACGGTTCGGCCCGGCTGGAGGGCCTGACGGTCGACACCGACCTGCGCTGGGGCCTGCTGCAGGCCCTGGTCGCGCACGGTGCGGCCGGTGAGGCGGAGATCGACGCGGAGCTGGAGTCCGACCAGACCGCGACCGGCCGCCGTCGCGCCGAGCGTGCCCGCGCCTTGATCCCCACCGCGGGATCGAAGGAGAAGGCGTGGCAGCGCGCGGTGCACGACGACCAGCTGCCGAACGCGGTCAGCGACGCGATCATCGCCGGCTTCCAGCACCCCGCCCAGCGCGAGCTGCTGGCGCCGTACGTGCAGCGGTACTTCGAGTCGATCGACGAGGTCTGGCAGCGCCGCTCCAGCGAGCGGGCTCAGCCGACGGTGATCGGGCTGTTCCCGTCCTGGGCGGTCACCGACGAGTCCGTCACCGCCGCCGACCAGTGGCTGGCCGGTGAGCGCCCGGCCGCTCTGCGCCGACTGGTCTCCGAGGGCCGCGCGGGCATCGTCCGCGCCCTCGCAGCCCGGGAGTTCGACCGCTCGTAACTCCTGACAGCACGACGAAGCCGCCCCGGTCGTTGTCGACCGGGGCGGCTTTTCCGTCGTGTGATCCGCAAGAGGCGTAGCCGCGAGCTGTGGAGCCGCCCTCGCAACCCGCACCGCCGCGGGTTCTGACACGTCTTCTGGCGAGGACGCCGCGACGCCGTGCATCGGCATGCATCAGGAGCGGCGCCCCGGAGCCAGGAGGCTGGTCAGGTTCCGCTACCCGCACCGCAACGAGCAACGACCACCGAACAAGGGTGTCAGTGGTGGTCGGGCTGCTTCTTGAAGGAGGTTCCGGCTGCGTCGGAGAGCATGCGGACGGCGCTGACGAGGCCTTCGATGAGCTCGTCCTCCTTGAAGGAGGCGACCATGCTCATCGCGGCCAGCTGGCAGGTGCGGTCCGGGATGCGGCGGTGGGCTTCTTCGCCGGTCACGATCTCGAACTTGCGCTGACCCGGCGACACCGCGATGAGCACGCCCTCGGGGGCCTGCGCACCGAGGTTGGCGTGCAGCTCCTCGGCCTGCTTGCGGGTGTCCTCACCGAGGTCACCGAGGTAGACGGCGAACTCCAGCCCGGTGCTGCGACTGGCCACGGCCATCGCTTCGTCGAGCCGGGCGAGCTCGCCGGCGCTGAAGGGAAGTCGCGGACGCTCGGGCTCGACGCGTCGCGCCACGGACATGCGGCCGGTCGACATGCGCGCCTCACCTGCGCCGAGCTCGTCGGCATCCGCGGTCCGACCCGCGATCTCACCAGTTGCCACGTGCGCCTCCCCGAGCCGTGACGGGCCGTGCGTCGTCCGGCACGACCTCTCCTTCGCCGTCCGCCGACACCGCGGTGTTCACGCCCTGCGGGTTGGCGGACCAGAACACCGGGGCGAAGTCCCAGTCCTGCCCGGCGCTGTAGCGCGCGCGGGACAGCTTGGGCCACATCGCGATGAGCACGATCACGCCATAGATGGCCGCTGGGACCACCGCCAGGTACAGCACACTCTCCACGACAGTCACGCCCAGTACGGTAGCCGATGACCAAGGTTTCGTGTGTGCGTCCTCGCGCGCGCCCGGGCCTCGAGTCGCGACCGGTGCGGTGATCACCCGGCATTTCGCCCGAAGCGGCGGGCTCGCTCCCGCCGCTCGCGAAGCCCCCATTCCACGATCGTCGAGGCGCTCAGCGCCCCGGAATTTCACCTGCCACCGAGACCGGGGCTACCATGTGACCCAAATCACCCGTCGTAACTCGTTCGGAGCAATGTTTGCGGCCGAACGGAGTCGGACCGGACGGGGGCAATGCGGGGCAGGTTGGCGGCTTGTTCTGAGCAGTTCCTGATCATAGCTTTTCACCTGTATGGGTCTTGCATATTTGATCACATGCGCCCGAACCACCCTATGTATGCGGGAGGCACACAATGTCGATCATCGAAGCCGCCACTCAGACCAACGAACTCACCCTTCCGATGAGCGGCCGGCCACTCGCTGATCACGGAGTGCGCATCAGCAACAACCGGCGCGACGGCGTCCGCATCAGCGGCCTCGACGACGGAGTCCGCATCAGCGGGCGGCGCGATGGCGTGCGCATCAGCGGACGCAAGGACGGTGTCCGCATCAGCGGTACGCACGACGGCGTGCGGATCAGCGGGCGCCGCGACGGAGTGCGCATCAGCGGCCGCAGGGACGGCGTGCGGATCAGCGGGCGCGCCCGCGGAGTTCGGATCAGCTGATCCGCGCCGCCGCGGACGCGCCCGGTGCGAGGATCACGCCGCCGACTCGCCCAGGTACGGCAACCACAGCGGGTCCGTCTCGGACAGGCCCGCCAGCAACCGCCAGTGGCGGCCTCGCGGAGCCTGCGGGGCCACCGGGAGCCGCCAGCCCAGCTCGCTCAGCGTCTTGTCGGCCTTGCGGTGGTTGCACTTGGTGCAGCAGGCGACGCAGTTCTCCCACGTGTGCGGCCCCCCGCGACTGCGCGGCAGAACATGATCTATCGTTTCCGCTCGTGCGCCGCAGTAGACGCACCGGTGGCTGTCCCGGAGCATCAACGCGGCACGGGTCAGCGGAACCCGGCCGCGGTACGGCACGCGCACGAAGTTGCTCAACCTGATCACCGACGGGATCTCGACCTCGGCGCTCGCCGAGTGCAGGGTCATCCCGGCCGAGTCGCCGTGGACCACCTCGGCCTTGCCGCAGACGACCATCACGATGGCTCGGCGCAGCGGGAGCGCGGTGAGGGGTTCGAAGGTCGTGTTGAGCAGCAGCACCCGGCGCTTGCGCCACGAGGTGGCGTGACCAGGAGGTCGATCCGCCTGCGGCGGCCCGGAGCCTCGGCTCATCGGGCACAACGGGGCCCGCGACGCGAGGCCCGTTGCCTTCAGCGCCGGTTGTCGGATCGGTTGTCGGTCTGGCACGCGACCACCTCCACCGGTGTCGGGCAAAGTTCAGCACAGAACCCGGCCCGAACGCACGTGTGATTCGACACGCCGCGCCGATGACCAAGATCCGCCGACCGTTTTCGCAGGTGACCGCCCCGTGGAGCGATCACCGTCGGCTCGTCTGCCGTCTCCGGCGCTTCCTCCACCATTGTCGATCAGCCGAGCGCAAAACGGTTGATCATCTCGGGTGAATCGGCTCCGCGGCGCCGCCGGAGCCCCTTCCACGCCCCTCCGCAGCACGTATTGTCGCGATCGTGACCGACGTTCGAACCCCCTTGAGCTATCCCGACACCGCTCGCGAGGACATCGCGGAGACCCTGCACGGCCACGAGGTCGCCGACCCGTACCGGTGGCTGGAGGACGCCTCCTCGCCGAGCACCGAGGCGTGGTCGGCGGCTCAGAACGAGCTCGCCCGCACCTGGCTGGACGCGCTCCCCGGCCACGAGTCGGTCGCCGAGCGGATGCGGTCGCTGCTGGCGGCCGGCGCGGTGGGCGCTCCCCTGTGGCGCGCGGGACGCGCGTTCTTCACGCGTCGCGAGCCCGGCCAGGAGTTCGGCGTGCTGCACGTGCGCGAGGCCGACGGCACCGAGCGGGTGCTGCTGGACGTCACCGAGCTCGACCCGTCGGGGCTGACGACGCTGGACAGCTGGGTGCCGAGCCTGGAGGGCGACCGGCTGGCCTACCAGATCTCGGTGGGCGGCGACGAGGAGTCGCTGCTGCACGTCATGGACGTGGCCACCGGCGAGCTGGTCGAGGGTCCGATCAACCGCTGCCGCTACTCGACGATCTCCTGGATGCCCGGCGGGGAGGAGTTCTTCTACGTCCGCCGGCTGCCGCCGGAGCTGGTGCCCGAGGGCGAGGAGCAGTTCCACCGCCGCGTGTGGCGGCACCGCGTGGGCACCGATCCCGAGCAGGACGTGCTCGTGCACGGCACGGGCCTGGACCACACCTTCTACTACGGCACTCACGTCTCCCGGGACGGCCGCTGGCTGATCATCGAGGGCAGCATGGGCACCGCTCGCCGCGACTCGGTGTGGATCGCGGACCTCTCCGACGGCGCCGAGGCCCCGAGCCTGCGGCAGATCGTGGACACCACCGACGGCTACCGGGTCGGTGCCTGGGTGGAGCGCGACGGCCGGCTGTACGTGATGACCACGAAGGACGCCCCGCGCTGGCGGCTGTGCGTGGCCGATCCCACGGCCCCGGAGCCGGAGAACTGGACCGAGCTGATCGGCGAGGAGCCCGATTCGGTGCTCGACGCGGTCCGCTACTTCGACGGCGACCAGCCGCGCCTGGTGCTGCTGCGCACCCGGCACGCGGTCTCCGAGCTGACCTTGCACGACCCGGCCACGGGTGCGCGCACAGGTGAGATCGCGCTGCCCGGAACGGGCCAGGTCACGGCCCTGACGACGGTCGACTCGGCCACCGAGCAGCACCGCGACCGGCTGTGGATCGGCTGGACCGACTTCGCGACGCCGCCGTGCGTGCATACCTACGACCGCAGCACCGGTGGGATGACCTTGGAGACGAGCGCTCCGGGTGCGGTCGAGCTGCCGGAGGTGCACACCCGCCAGGTCACCTACCGGTCGGCCGACGGCACCGAGGTGCGGATGTTCGTGCTGGCGCCGGTCGCCGAGCCCGATCGCCCGCGCCCGGTGTTCCTGACCGGCTACGGCGGGTTCTCGCTGTCCCGCGAGCCCGGCTACATGCCTTCGGCGCTGACCTGGGTTGCGGCCGGTGGAGTGTGGGCGCTGCCTTCGCTGCGCGGTGGCGGCGAGGAGGGCGAGGAGTGGCACGTCGCCGGTATGCGCGAGCAGAAGCAGCACACCTTCGACGACTTCCACGCCGCCGCCGAGCACCTCATCGACCAGGGCTGGACGACCTCGGACCAGGTGGCGATCTCGGGGGGTTCCAACGGCGGCCTGCTGGTCGGCGCGGCGCTGACGCAGCGGCCGGAGCTGTACCGGGCGGTGGTGTGCTCGGCTCCGCTGCTGGACATGGTGCGCTACGAGCGGTTCCTGCTCGGCCGGACCTGGAACGACGAGTACGGCACGGCCGATGATCCGGAGGAGCTGGGCTGGCTGCTGTCCTACTCGCCGTACCACAACGTGACCGAGCACACGGCCTATCCGTCGGTGCTGTTCACGGTCTTCGAGTCCGACTCGCGCGTGGACCCCAACCACGCCCGCAAGATGTGCGCGGCGCTGCAGCACGCGACCAGTTCGGACCCGGGCAAAAGGCCCATTTTGATCCGCCGCGAGACCGAGGTGGGGCACGCCGCCCGTTCGGTGTCACGTACCGTGGGGCTGACGACCGACCAGCTCACCTTCCTCGCGGAGGCAACCGGTCTCGTGTTGGACTGAGCCCCGAACTCGGTTCCGGCCGAACGGTTTTCGATCATCGTGCGCGGCGGGGCGTGCGCGACGCTCGGGCCGGTCGGTAGCCCGCGCCTCACGGCGTGACCCCATGAACGACAGCCCATGGAGAAACCCCCGTACCCATGAATCTGCCGCTTTTATCCCAGCCGCCGACGTGCGACCCGACCGAACGCTGGTGCCAGGCGGTCTTCGACTGGACCCAGAACGCGTGGCTGGCGTCCTACGCCGACCTGCTCATCGCCAAGCCCCTGCAGATCGTGATGGTGCTGGTCATAGCCTTCGTCGTGCGTTGGCTGCTGCACCGTACGATCAACCGCCTCACCCGCGGCAACGGCAAGCCCCCGAAGCTGCTCTCGCCGCTGCGCGAGCGCCGCGGTGACAGCCTCACCTACGAACTGCTCTCCGAGCGGCGCAGGCAGCGCGCCAAGACCATCGGGTCGGTGCTCAAGTCGCTGACCTCGTTCCTGATCTTCGGCCTGGCCGTCATCTACGTCCTTCAGGTGCTGGGCGTGCAGATCGCCCCGGTGCTGGCCTCGGCCGGTGTGCTGGGTGTGGCCGTCGCCTTCGGTGCCCAGAACCTCGTGCGGGACTTCCTGTCCGGCATGTTCATGATGGTCGAGGACCAGTACGGCGTCGGTGACGTCGTCGACCTGGGCGAGGCCACCGGTTCGGTCGAGGCGGTGGGTCTGCGGGTCACCACGCTGCGCGACATCAACGGCACCGTCTGGTACGTCCGCAACGGCGAGATCCTGCGCGTGGGCAACTCGTCGCAGGGCTTCGCGGTCGCGGTCGTGGACTTCCCGATCTCGCACAACTCCGACGTGCAGAAGGCCATCGAGGTCGCGGGCGAGGTCGCCACGGACGCGACGTCCAAGGAGCCGCTGTCCAACGACGTCCTGGAGCCGCCGGAGATGCTGGGCGTCGACCAGATCACCTCGGACACGGTCACCCTGCGGCTGACGGTGAAGGTCCGGCCCGGCCGCCAGTGGGCGGTCCAGCGCAGGCTCCGGGTGGAGGTCAAGCGGGCCTACGACGACTCGGCCATCGAGCCGCCGTACCCCAACGGCCGCCCGCTGCCCCCCGACACCCTCTCGACGACGAGCTGACCAGCAGGATCCCCCGTGCCGAACCAATCGGCCGGGGGATCCGCATCTGTTCAGGGCGTGCGGTTCCCGCCGCGCGGCAGCGACGGATCGCGTCCGACCGACCACTGAAACCGGCGAAGCACCACCTGAGAGGATGGAAGTGTGACTTCCGTGGAGAGTTTCTACGAGCAGGTCGGCGGCGAAGCCACCTTCCACCAGATCGTCGCCCGCTTCTACGAAGAGGTGGCCAAGGACGAGCTGCTGCGCCCGCTCTACCCCGAGGAAGACCTCGGGCCCGCCGAGGAGCGGCTGCGACTGTTCCTGATGCAGTACTGGGGCGGCCCGCACACCTACTCCGACCAGCGCGGGCATCCCCGCCTGCGGATGCGGCACGCGCCGTTCAAGATCGGTCCGGCCGAGCGCGACGCCTGGCTGCGCTGCATGCGCATCGCCGTGGACGAGGCCAGGCTGAAGCCCGAACACCGCGACCAGCTCTGGCAGTACCTGGAGATGGCCGCCAACAGCATGATCAACTCGTGGTTCTGACCGGCGGACCCGAACTAGGAGCGAAGGACCTGGTGATGCAGCAGGTGGGCACGCAGGATTACCTCGGTGAGCGACCGTGGTGGTTCGACGCGGTGTGCTACCAGATCGACGTCGGCGCGTTCGCCGACGCCGACGGTGACGGAGTCGGCGACCTCGACGGGATTCGCGGCAGGCTCGGTTACCTGGAGCTGCTGGGCGTGGACGTGATCGTGCTGGCCGGCATGGCCGGTTCGGATCCGGACTCCCCCGCTCTGGCCCGCCTGCTGGGCGAGGCGCGCGGCAACGGGTTGCGGGTGCTGCTGGCGATCGACGTCGATCCCGCGCGCACCGACCCCGGTCCGGTGCTGCGCCCGTGGCTGGACAACGGGATCGACGGCTTCCACCTGGCGCCGCGCAACGACCCGGCGGACGCGGTCGGCGCGGTGCTCGCCGACTACCCGGACCGGATCGTGATCGGCAGCGGCACCGGCAACTGGCAGCTGCTGTTCGGCCTCGGCCTGGCGGTGGCGGGGTTCTCCGCGGACCCGGTGCGCGAGGCGATCACGACGGTGCTGAACTCCCGCGGCCCGCGTCCCGCGTGGGCGATGGCCAGCCGGGACAGCACGCGCATCCGCGACCACGCGGCGTTGACGCCGGTGCGCGCGATGGCGCTGGTGCAGCTGGCGCTTCCGGGCGCGGTGTGCCTGCGGCACGGCGAGGAGCTGGGGCTGCCGGGAACCGAGCGGATCCGGATGCCCTGGGAGGGCCTGATGCGGCCCTTCGGGTTCTCCGCGGCGCGGGCCGACTGGTCGTCGATCCCGCACGAATGGGTCCACTTCACCGTCGAGGCGCAGCTGGAGGACGAGGAGTCCACGCTGTCGCTGTACCGGCACGCCTTGGAGATGCGCGCGACGCACCCGGCGTTCACCGGCGACGACGTGGAGTGGTTCGGTGCCCCGGAGGACTGCTTCGCGTTCCGCCGCGTCGGCAGCAGCCTGATCTGCGCGCTGAACACCTCGGCCGAACCCGTTCCGCTGCCGCCCGGTGAGGTGCTGCTGAGCTCTCGGCCGCTGGTCGCGGGCGAGCTGCCGCCGGGCAGCGCCGCCTGGCTGGTGTGAGCGGGACCTCGCCAACGCGGGCAGGTTCCAGGGGGCGTCGGAGCGGTGGGTAGATTTCCGCTCAACGTCCCCGACCTCAAGTGGATGTCATGACTGCTGTTGCGCCCGAACGAACTTCACCTCGGGTGCGGCGAGCTACCGGAAAACCGGGCCGCCTGGTCGGCGTGGACGTCGCCCGCTTCGTGGCGGTGTTCGGCATGTTCTGCATCCACTTCGGCGTGCCGTTCGCAGGCGGCTGGCCCGAGGTGTGGCTGGCGCAGTTCTTCTCCGGCCGGTCGACCGCGCTGTTCACGTTCCTGGCGGGGGTGTCGCTGGCCCTGATGACCGGGCGGTCGACGCCACCGGCGGGCCGGGCGCTGCGCGACGCGAGCCGGCGGGTGGCGGTGCGCGCGGCCGTGCTGCTGGTGCTCGGCCTGGCGCTGGCGAAGGCGACCGAGGCGACCGGCTTCCTGCTGACGGTGATCATCCCGTTCTACGGCTTGTACTTCCTGCTGGCGGTGCCGTTCCTGCGGTTGCGGGCGCGCGGGTTGATCATCGCGGCGTCGGTGAGCGCGGCGCTGGGGCCGCAGCTGTCGTTCGTGCTGCGCGGCTGGGGCGCCGCCGACACTCCCATGTCGGGTCTGGTGTCGCTGGTCAACAGCGTCGACCCCGGGCACCTGATCGCCGAAGAGGGCATCTTCGACCTGCTGCTGTTCGGGTTCTACCCCGCCGCGTCCTACCTGCCGCTGGTGCTGGCGGGACTGGCCGTCGGGCGGATGGACCTGACCTCCACCAGGGTCCGGCTGCGGGTCGGCCTGGCCGGGGTCGTGATGTCGCTGATCGGCTACCAGGTGTCGTTCCAGCTGGTGCCGGTCGGCCCGCCGAGCCCGGTGGAGGGGACGATCCCGGTCGGGCACCCGGAGTGGCTGCTGGCCGCCAACGCGCACAGCGGGACGACCTTCGAGCTGCTGGGGTCCGGCGGGATCGCCCTGGTCATCCTGGCCGTGTGCCTGGAGCTGGCGGACCGGACCGAGCGTGCGCTGACGCCGCTGGCCAAGGCCGGTTCGATGGCGCTGACCCTGTACGCGGCGCACGCGCTGGCGCTGGCCTGGCAGATCGTCACCGGTGGATGGCCGCTGAGCGGCGTCCCGGAGAACCTCGCCCACCTCGCCAGCATGGGCCCGGCGCTGCCGCTGGACGACCCGAACATGCCGTGGTTCCCGCGCGACGGTCAGCAGCCGACGGGGCTCGTGGCGTTCGTGAACACCTTCATGCCGGAGGTGTTCCTGGTCTTCACGTTCACCTTCACCTACACCTGGCTCCACTTCTTCCGCCGAGGCCCGCTGGAGGCCCTGGTCAGCGACATCGTCCGCTGGTCCACC